>JAPUIL010000696.1 GCA_027297085.1 Verrucomicrobiota bacterium
TCTTGTCTACTTTTCTTCCCGGTAGTTCACCGCCTTCCCCGGGTTTTGCACCCTGGGCGATTTTAATTTGTAATTCATCGGAATTAGCCAGGTACCAGATAGTGACACCAAATCGTCCGGACGCAACCTGTTTAATCGCAGATCGTTTGGAATCACCATTTACCATTGGCGCAAATCTTATTGGATCTTCACCACCTTCACCGGTATTGGATTTAGCACCAATGCGATTCATGGCCACGGCTAATGCCTCGTGACTCTCTGCAGAGATGGAACCAAAGCTCATCCCGCCAGTGCAAAAACGTTTGACAATTTCTTTGGCTGGCTCAACCGACTCGAGAGGTACGGGCACACTTTCCCGAAATCTAAAAAGTCCCCTGAAAGTCCCTTTGCGAGAGGTTTCTTCATTAGCATGCTTTGAGAACGCGAGGTAAGCATCTTCATTGTTGGTTCTTGCTGCGACTTGAAGATTGGAAATACCGGAAGGATCCCACATATGGATCTCTTCACCCTTGCGCCAGTGGAATTCACCGGGATTCGACAATACCGGAATCAGGTTTGCGGATCGATCGTGATATCCAATTTCGTGACGCTTCACCATTTCCTGATACAACACTTCGAAGTCCACTCCCTGTACTCGACTGGCAGTACCGACAAAACATTGATCAATGATTTCGTCTGCGATGCCGACCGCTTCAAATATCTGGGCGCCTTTGTAGGATTGAAGGGTGGAAATCCCCATTTTTGCCATGACTTTCAAAATACCCTTCGCCACTCCCTTCTTGTATGCAGTGACAATGGCGTTCGAATCAGGATATTCAGTTTTATCCAATAGGCCATCAAGTAACGCCTGCTGCAGGGCTTCGAACGCAACATAGGGATTGATGGCATCCGCACCGAAACCGGTAAGGAGACAATGGTGGTGAACTTCCCGGGCTTCACCGGTTTCGAGCACAATTCCGATGCGAGTACGCTCATGACTATTGACCAGGTGATGGTGTACACATCCACAGGCGATGAGCGAACTAAGTGCCATTTTTTCCCTGCCGATATTACGGTCAGAAAGAATAATGAGTGGATATCCATCGGCAATGGCCGTCGATGCTTCAGTGCAGATACGCTCAAGGGCTTGCTTCATTCCTTGTAAACCATTTAATTTATCAAAGGTGATATCGATAACCTGGCTCCTCCAGCCTCGATAGTCCATGTGTTTTAACGTGCTGAGCTCCGCGTTGGAGAGAATCGGGTGCGAAATCTGCAACCTGTGTGCATGTGCTTCACTGGTTTCGAGGAGGTTTCCTTCTGGTCCAATGAAACATTCGAGGGACATGACGACTTCTTCCCGGATTGAGTCGATCGCCGGATTGGTTACCTGTGCGAATAGCTGTTTGAAATAATCATAGATCATTCGCGGTTTGTCAGACAGGCAGGCGAGGGCGGAGTCATTTCCCATCGATCCGAGTGGGTCCCTGGACTCTATCACCAGTGGCAATAGCATGAATTGCATTGTTTCAACTGTGTAGCCGAAGGCCTGCATTCTCTCTAAAAGAGTTTCAGGTTCAAAACCATGATCGTCTTCGTAGGCGGGTATATTCTTTAGTTCCAATTTCTGATTTTTCAGCCACTGCCCGTATGGTCTTCTTGTTGCAAATTCGTTTTTCAGCTCTTCGTCAGGAATCAATCGGCCTTGTTCGAAGTCGATCAGAAACATTTTCCCAGGTTGCAGTCGCCCCTTTATTTTCACGTTTGCGGGTTCTATTGGTAAAACGCCTACCTCTGACGCCATGACCACCTTGTCATCATGGGTAACGTAATATCGGCTGGGGCGAAGCCCGTTTCGGTCGAGTACCGCGCCGATATACTGGCCATCGGTAAAAACGATAGAAGCAGGTCCATCCCAGGGTTCCATCAGGGCAGAATGAAATTCGTAAAAGTCCTTTTTCTGTTGTGACATATTGGTGTCAGATTGCCATGCCTCAGGAATCATCATCATTATCGCTTCCTGCAACGTGCGGCCGGATAACAACAGGAATTCGAGTACATTATCGAAAGTACCGGAATCGGAACAATCGGGTTCGATAATTGGAAACAGTTTGCTGATGTCCTCACCGAATAATTCTGAACTCACGACTCCCTGCCTGGCCATCATCAAATTCATGTTGCCACGTAGAGTATTGATTTCACCATTGTGACTCATATAACGATTGGGCTGGGCCCGGTCCCAGGAAGGGAAAGTGTTGGTGCTGAATCGTGAATGCACCATGGCAAGATGCGTTTTGTAGTCTTCATTCTCCAGATCGCGGTAAAAAGGGAATAATTGTCTAGGGGTCAACATACCCTTATATACAATGACCTTTGATGACAGACTGCATGCATAGAGCACGGGGGCTTCAGTCAGACTCGAAGCGGGGGGTTTTTCTGTCATCCTTCTACGGATGATGTAGAGCGCGCGATCAAACGCCTTTGGGTCATCAAGGTTCGAACCAACAAATAACTGTTCCATAGCGGGCATGGCTTCGAGAGCCGCTGGACCGATTTCCGCGCCCCTAGGGTCTACCGGTATCCTGCGCCAGGCGAGAAATTGTTGTCCTTCCTCGCGGATCATATTTTCGATGCCTTCTTTGCACTCAACTCTTCTGTCGGTGGTTTGCGGTAGAAAAATGTTCCCAACGGCGTAGCGGCCAGGTGCCGGCAACGAAATGCCAATGTCTTTTCCGACTTGCATAAAAAATGAATGAGGCAAGGCAGTCAGGATACCCGCGCCATCGCCAGTATTTTCCTCGAATCCGCACCCTCCTCGATGCTCCATCCGGGAATTTACATGGTAAGCATCTCGCATAATCTGGTGACTGGCTTCACCCTTAATATGAGCAACAAATCCGACGCCGCAGGAGTCCTTCTCGAAAGCAGGGTTGTATAGCCCTGTACTCTCTGGAAAACCTGTTTTGCCATCGATTCTCTTGTTCTGCATTGGTCTTCTCACAAAGTCTCGCCTAAAAAGGAGGACCACTGAATCTCATTGCATGGGAGTTGAGTCTCGTAATCCTATAGACGGAAGCTTGGATATCGCACCAGGTAGCTTGCTGCACGTGCCTATCAGTTCAAATGACCGAGATTCCCATCCACCAAGGCCGAAAACAATAACATCCGGTGGTTCAAAGTCAATATATAGGCACACACCACGCCGATAGTTTTGTCTGTAAGTCATTGAAAAGTAATACGTTACGGAAGATGGAATTTTGATGGAGATTTGATTTGGACGATTTATAGGTGCCTCAGGTAGCTTTTGGGATCATTGAGAAATGCCCGCATGATGCACACATGTTCAACTTCATCCCACGGGATTGAGCATATAGGCAGGTGATCAAAACTCAGTATCGTTGCATCTGGCAGGGCCATAATGATGGGCGAATGCGTGGCAATGATGAACTGGCAGTCATCTTTTACAGCATTCATGATCAACGACAACAAGGACAGTTGATGTATAGGAGATAGCGGCGTTTCCGGTTCATCCAACAGGTATAAACCGCCAGGATGAATGCGTTCCTTGATCACGTTGATAAACCACTCACCATGGGAGCGTGCATCCGGGTTTCGGCCGTACTTTTCTTGCAAAGCTTTTTTTTGACCGCCCATGGCGCCCATCGCCAGTTGTCTACCGTATCCAGTCAGACTCTCCTCATAATGCGCTTCGAGGTTTCCCAGTTCGCGCATCTCATCACTTACTCTCCGAGTAAACCCAATCGCATCTTCTGCCCTGAAAAAAAGCTTCAGTCGGGGATTAGCGATGCGTCCGAAACGCATGGCTTGCGCTAGCGTTCGTTGCCCGCTGAGCGTTTCGTCCCGACTAACGTCGGAACTACCGATCGTCGGGCATTTCAGGCCGCAGGCAATGGTTTCGATAAGTGTTGATTTGCCCCTGCCATTTTCC
>JAPUIL010000697.1 GCA_027297085.1 Verrucomicrobiota bacterium
ACTACTTTTTCGGGGAACCGTTTGGCTTGCTCATTACTACCGTCGATATGGTTGAAAGCTGGGATGAGTTTGTCGAAAAAGCGTTGTAGTTGTACGTCCCCTGAGACTGCCGCGTCGCCACCGGCATAGAAGTTGTCGACAAACTCGTCAATGAATCCGGATATAGCTTCGTACCATTGTGAGGCATCATGAATATATGCGTAAGAGAATGGAGTATCTTGAACTCCTCTACGTTTGGCATCTTTAGGAATCGCTAAGTCAAGAAAGCGAAATTCTCCGCCATCGTTGTACATTTTGTCTTGTAGTTGATAGTTTCCTATTCGCCCGCAAGAAAAAATAAGGTCGTAGACAAATCCGATGTTATATACTCCCGGTTTTCCGTTTACGGTTCGTGTATCTGGGAATGACTTATGGTCTGGCGAGTACTCTCGATTGTAGATCGTCTGTTGGAATTCGGTTGTCTTAACGACGTGTGGTCTTAGCAGTTTGAAGACGGGATGTTCATGGAAAGGTTCATGAGAGATAGGCGGAGTTTCTGGGTTAAACACTTCCTCTGAGAACAATGAGACGGATACCATTGCGCAAATCTGGTGCGTGTAAAGTTGGTGAAAGCCAACATCATGAAGAGTTTGTCCCGCACAATTGGTTTGCATCTTCGCAAGGAGCCAAGCATTAGCGGCATTTTCCATTGTCGGGGTGAATAGTTCACCTGAGGGATCTAGCTGGATGCAGATTGGCAATAATTCATGGTCTTTTGTTTCCTTAAAGAAAACGATGGGTTTTGCCAGATAGAAGTCGATTGGTGTAACTGTGCAAGCTTCAAGATAGCGCCGGTAGTCTGCGACATACAAGGTGCTCTCTATTTCTACTTGCAGGATGCTCTCTATCTCTTGCGATCCCATGCCAAATCTGTCGCTGATCGATATAACATCGTCCAGAGAAACTTTCGTCAAGAGGTTAGGCATAAAACCCGCAAGTTGTTGTCGTGCGAATTCAGCGTCGTCTTTTAACCAAAAAAGTGGCTTTGGGATCGTCTGGAAATTATTCCCATAATAGATCCTTTCGAGCATATCCACTGCGGTTTCTGTTGGTAATGGCCCCTGGTTAGAGTTTCCTGATGACGTAGCACCCACACGGTTCCTTTCCGCGACATTATCGTCCCATAGGTCGTTTAGCATTTGGAGTACATTTTTGTCTTGAATGGTCTTTTTCATTGTCTGAGGTACTTTTTCGAAATCGGAGACAAAGGCTGGCAGGTTGCCTTCAAATTCAAATTTGGAATCTCCGTAGATGCTATTGGGAACTTCGGGGGTAATTGATGCTGCCTTACGGTCGACTTCGTTATACTGAAATGCATATTCCATTACGCTAACGGAATTTTCCTTGGGTGCAACGTCAGGTGAGCTAAACGAACCCCAGGTTGCCCGCAATTGTTCAATTTGGTTGGTTGACCCAGCTTGTTGGAGTATGTGATAAACGGCGTTATAGGCTGAATCGAGTGCCCCAACTATCCATCCGTGGTGAACTGAGCAACACTCTCCTGCGAAGTTTAAACAACCGTCAAACTCGGGAGTTAAAAGCGTTGCATACATATTCTTGTACTGTTGTGGAGCAAAAAGTGCGAATGCGCCTCCACCGGCGTGGCTGTCCCAAAACCAAGTTTTAGTATATTTCCCGTCGTGGTAGCCGGAAAAATTAGTGTAAACGTCTCCATCAGGATAAAGATATGCGATACCTTTCAGGCATTCGTTTACACGTTCTTCGTCCGAAAGTGCGCCGAGCCGCTCTGCGTCCTGAGCCCAGCAATATATCTGCAAAACGCCTTTATCGGCTCCGTATCCGTAGGAAGGATAAATAATTTGTCGATTCGGTCTATCGGTAGTTGCCGCGCCAAGCCCTTTGTCCTGGCGTTTACCTAGAGTAGCCCAGAATTGCTTATCAAATGTAAGGAAGGCTTTGAACGCTGGCATGTAGTTGCATTCTCTGATGGCCTGTGCCTTAGAGAAAGAAAGCTGGTTAAGTAGGTTGCTCTCAAGCGCACCATTAAGATAAGCGCCATTCGGTAGCGTGCTAATTACATAAGGGTATTGCTTCTCTATTTTTTTCGGCTCTGAATTGGAGTGAGTCTTTATCGTGATTTTCATTCCGCCATGGTTGTCGTAAAGGCTCCGGTCATATTCAATCTGTTCAACTTTGTGCTCCAGAAAAACTCTTTGCTTGGTCTTGGCAGTGCTAACGGCGCCATTTGATTTAGCATCTACAGCCGCCGTCGAGCCCTGTTTAGGAGGTTCAGCATCTGGTGTGAGATTGGGCGGTGTGTATGAGTATTGATTATTGTTATTTTTGGCCATCCCAACCTGGACCTGGGCGAGGTGACCATCCTCCTCTAGCACGCCCAGATCGAGGTCGAGCACGGCATGACAGGCGTCTGGGAAACGTTGCATACCACCGTCAACTGTTATCATAAAAATCGAGCTGTCCTCTGGCCGATACGGATCGTTGCTCCCACCCCAGTCATATACTGCGATAACCATCTCCACAAATGAGACTGAGTACATTCCCGTGCCAACATTTGTAGTTTCAAGGAAGCTAGTAACGGACCAAGGTAAAAAATCACTCTTGGCGCCCATCGCTGGGTCGTAATACTCTCCTAACCCGTCTAATGTGAACACGTTGGTCAAGTAGCTCCACATAGAATTCTGATCATATTGCATCATCAGCGCGAATCCCTCGGAGAACGAACGATTAATCGCATCGATAAACGGTTGATTCACCTTTTCTAATACCATATTGATAGGCAGATAAGAATTTCCCTGGGAATCGGTCTTCTCAGTCACCCACACCTGAGGAACATCTCCGCCCTGATCCTCACCAAAATTGAAGGAGTTTAAATCAGAATCCGCTTTGGTGATGAAGGACGGCATGTTGTTGTACCGTAAGCGTTGTTCTGGCGAGTCATAATAGAATTTCCGCCATTTAACCGTCTTATCATCGAGACCATTACGCTCAAGCACTGCGTTTACGGAGAGGGCAAGTTGTTGAACTGGCAACATATCGGCAGAGAACTGGGGGACCCGCATACCACCAATCTCGCCATAGAGTCCAGATCTGTTAGTGTGACTTGAGGAATAATCTGTAGAATACCAAGTATCAATTCGGCCGCCTACACGGTCAGAACTTTCGAATAATTCGGACTCGATCCCAAGGGACTGTAAAATAAGCCCGGCATACAATCCAGCAAATCCACCGCCCACGATTCCCACAAGAGGTTCCGCGGTGGGATTCGATTGACTGCTTGAAGAGATAATCTGGTTGAAATTATTGGCATTTTGGCGCGAGCCTTGTCTTGTTATTTCTCGTCGATAAGATGAACCTGCATTTGCTAAAAGCCAACGAGAAAAAGCCGACCGTAAGGTACCTGACAATGGAGATGATGTTGTTGATGTCGCTGAATTGAGTGATATGTAACTCATAATTGTTCTCCTAATAGGGATAAATTACTTGAGAGCCACCAGAGTTGCGCCAACTACTTTTCGCGTTTCTGATGTGGATCCCATCAGTTGGCCAGGATTTGGGTGATATCAAGTGAGAGCCAGGCCGCTCCTGGTTAGGATACTAATCATCTTCTTAGTGACCTCCTCATCTCTATTGATGAAGCATCCAAAGGCGCCGGCTCTCCGTTAAAAACTTCGGCCGCCCTCCGTTAGCCCTAGCGCTAGGTGAAGTCTTTAGTGTTTTAAGCTGAGGTCCCCCAGCTCAAATCGATTACAACAACCATGTGCCCGGTGAGGTGAGTCGAACCATATAACAGCATGCCGGTCACCAAACGGTAACCAATCCGGTGCATCGGGTCCTTCGACCAAGCAGGTCAACCGATATATGATGCACTGAATTGCTTCACTTTCATCAGGTAGCTGGCCCCCTGCCAAACATCTCAGGCCAGAAATGCCTGCCTCTGCCCAGGCGTATCCCTCAGGGCGGCATATTTACCCTGGACGACCCCATAACTGTCCTACATACAGGGGCTCCCAAGGCAGGCTAGCCAGGTGCCATCCGAATCCGGCTGATCCATTCCAATATCCGGGTCAGCATTCCCCTGGTTACCAAAACCTTGGCAAGTTGAAACACTAGCATCCTTGCATGATGTGCTGGTTCCCATTGAAGACACCGGACGCCCCTTCTTGCAGGGCCTTCTTCCATGCTTGGATCTGGCCGGGGTCGACCTCATACCGGGCGGCTAAGGCGGCCCTCGAAGCAATCAAGGGCGAGGAGACGGTGGCCGCCTTGGCCTTGAAAGATGCGCTGTGCTTCCTCCGTTCTTTTGACATGTCCTACTTTTCCTCGACAGCAACCGCTGTGCATGTTTTAGGAGCAGAACCCTCGCTTAGATACCTGTCCGAAAATCCAGGTCCACCTCATTGTGACCCTGTGGTCAGGACAGAGAACAATAGGCTAGAGGTGGAGGGCAAGCCGATCATTCAGGCGGTTATCGCTGAAGGGGAGAACAAACCATACTTCCTTAAGGACAAAGGTCCATACACTCGAGCCAGCTCGGGTGACAGGAGCATGACCCGATATGAGCTAGATGAGATATACCGTGGACAGGAGAATCGCGT
>JAPUIL010000698.1 GCA_027297085.1 Verrucomicrobiota bacterium
CTGTCAAGAATGTGATAACGCGCGCTTGATTTGTGGATGTCCAGTCCTATGCTATGAGTGATATTCATTTTTTAACGATGGGTTAAGGTTACGATAAATTGCGTTGCCTGCGCTTATGGCCAAGTGAAGAAATCCCGGCTTCAAACCGGCCGGCTCTTTCAGGCGATAAAGGCAAACGCAGTGATGAAAAACACGCACAAGCCTGGTCTCCAACGAATGCATTGTGCATAGCTGCTTTGCTGAAGGCATTGCGCGATAAAGTAACCTTGACCCGTCTCACTTTTAAACTCAATTCAAAGCTTCCTACCCAACCAATGCCACGGCCAACTAACGGTCTGCCGGTTCGCCTCCCATTGGCTGCGGAAGCTAGTTTCGATTCCGGTCTCTTACATAAGCGGCTTTAGCTGCGACCGTTTCGGAGACCAGGATTTGTTCCTCTGACAATTTCTCATCTTCCTGTAATTCTCTCTTTCAAAGGTTGCGTCTTTGCTTTAGCCGGGTCGTGATTAAAATTGCTCCTACAGTTGGCAAGTCGTCCGATTAATAATATTTAGACTCCCTTTTTCTTGAAATCTTTTAGAACACCAAGTGCCTGGATGAAAGAAGGAAAAGCCAGGTCTTCCTCTTGTATATTTTCGCGATGTTTCCAGTGGACCGCCGCTACCTCGGTTGGATCGATCTTTACTTCTTTGCTGAGGGCTCGTGCTGTAAAAAACAGATCCAACGTATCGTAGTGAATTCCTCCATAGAAATACTTATTCGGGAAGCTGCCTAAATAAATTAGGTTTGTTACCGGAATGCCCACTTCTTCTCGAATCTCCCTGAGTATGCCTGATTCGGCTGTTTCGCCCGCGTCAAGGAATCCACCAGGAAGGCCAAGTTTTCCTAGACTCGGCTCATGCGCGCGCTCAGTGAATAAAATACGACTTTCTTCGTCATAAATAAAGACAGCAGCTGCAGAGGCTACATTGGGATAGAGGCGGAAATTGCACGAGTCGCAGATCCAGGGTTTGAAAGGACCGCTGTTAAAGGTTCGATTTCCGCAGTGAGGGCAAAAGGGTAAGTCGATAAATTCAGGCATGGGAAAAAATAAGGAATACTCCAGCAAAACTTAGAACAGCTCCTGCAATTTTTAGTGGGCTCAAGCGTTCTTTAAGAAAAACAGCGGCGAGCAGTAGTATAAAAATTACTGATGTTTGATTCAAAATTGACGCAATAGATGCGGTTGTATATTTAAAACCGATTAACCAGGTAAGTAGGGCAAGGTAAGAGCCAATGAAACCACCAATGATCATAACCTTCCAAGGTAACCGACTCTTAAATACTTGCGTCATCTGAAAGAATTTACCTGTCAAGATTGTAAAGCACAGGATGCCTCCAGCTCCGCCTATCAGTCGAATCCATGCCACCAGGATGGGAGAAGAATCGGTTACTACCGGTTTAGTGATAACCATTCCGGAGGCCATGCACAAGATGCTCAACACACCCGTGATGGTTCCCAGGATAAGGTTATTCCTGGTGATAGCGTTCTCGGATTTATGGTAGACGGCAAAAAATATTCCTGCCAAAATGAGCGCAAACCCCAGGAACTTCATGTAGGTGAATCGCTCTCCTAAAAATATTAAGGATAGTATGATCACAAACGGGCTAAACAAGCACCCCAGGATAGCGTTGCGACTGGCTCCCAATAATTTAAGAGAATGGAGGAAAAGGCTATCGCCCATCGCGATACCCACTACACCAGAGAGTATTAGCACTATGATGTCTCTTCCTGACAAGGCACTCTCATCCTCAAAGGCCGGAAAGAACAGCCAAGTTACTAAGAATAATAAGAAGGCAAATGTGCTTTTAAAAAGTGCCAGTTCAACAGGAGGTACAGTGCGGACGGCGACACGAAAAAGGACTACCGCCGTAGCCCAAAACACCGCGCACAATAAGGACGAGCTTTCTCCCCAAAAAGACATCTCTGGATTAGGGTTTCCGGGTACTTTTAGGTCAATGGGTTTTTGCCGGAACCTGGAGGTCTTTTTGTTGCGTTGCTCAGAGACAGGACTTTGAGTATAGAAAGACTATATCCGTAATTCATGAGCCTCCATCTTGTAATAACCTTTATGGGAAATGACCAACCGGGTCTGATTGAGTCGATTGCAACCGTTATTGCAAGTGAACGTGGAAATTGGCTAGAAAGCCGAATGTGTCATCTGGGTGGGCAATTTGCCGGGGTACTGCGTGTGGCAATTGAAGACGAGCGTGAATCTGCACTCATGAAGTCCTTGCTGGCGTTACAAGAGTCGGGATTAAGTATCACAGTAAAGTCCGATCCGGTAAACGTCAAATCAGTCCGGCGATCACTGGTGACGTTGGATTTGCTGGGAAGTGACCAAGTAGGTATTGTAAGTCGAATTAGCGGCTTGCTTGCCCGATTGGGCGTTAATGTGGAAGATTTACAGACCGAACTCACCACCGCCCCCATGTCTGCTGAATTGCTCTTTAAAGCACATGGATTGTTAAAATTACCGGAGAATCTGGAACCGGAGGCGCTAAAGGATGAGTTGGAAGGGATCGCCTCGGACCTGATGGTGGATCTTCGATTGCACAAAGAATTGTGATGAGACTTGTGAATAATATGGATTCTGCGCAATATTTTGGAGGGATCTTTCTCCCACAGATGTTATACCACACAAATACTTCTTATCTATGAAATTACAGACCACAAAATCCACTTTGTTATCCTTTTTGGTCCTCGTGCTGGTAACTTTCATTCCTGGTATTGCCTCCGGCATAGATAACTTCGAATCCCTGAAAACACTTTCCAGAAAATTACCCGGCTATCCCATCAGAATGACTTATGAAGGTATTTATGAAGGTTCTTCTCGCGTGGTAGTTCACGTTAATGAAAAGGGTGAGTTGGTCGACGTTTATCTCGAAGCATATTCGCATCCGGAGTTTGGCAGGTTGGCCGAGAAATATGTCAAGCTTTGGACTTTCCAGCCAGCCAAGCTGAACGGTGAACCCCTCTCGGTAATCAAATCGTATGATTTCGATTTTGAAGACAAACGCGGTGTATTTGCAGTTGGAGTACAAGAAGCAGTTGCAGCAAAACTAAACTTTGCTCGCTTCGCCGAAAAAAAACGAATTTATAGCCCCGATGAACTAGATCAAATTCCGGTGCCGATAGAAATGGTGGCTCCTCTTTTTCCTGAGGAGTTCAAAGGTTCTGATGTAGAGGGCAGCGCCACCGTTATCTTTTACATCGACGAAAATGGCAATATCAGGATGCCGCATGTGACAGAATTCTCCCACGAAAGTTTTGGGCAGGTGGCGATAATGGCTGTGGAGCAATGGAAGTTTGAAGCGCCAACCGTAAAAGGGAAACCGGTTGCTATCATGGCTAGTCAAAAATTTGATTTCATCGAAAGCAGTAAATAGATTGCGCATTTATTTCGATTTTATCCAGAGGTCAAAGTTGCAAGACGAGTGTTTTAATAAATCACAAACTATCAGAAAGATCATTTATGTTTCCCGGATTTTTATTAAGGGATCGTCGGACTCAGTTTGTTGTATCAGGAAACGATTTTTAGTATGAAAACGCAGACTCATAAATCACTATTATCCGCCTGTCTGGTTTCATTTTGCATGGCTGTTG
>JAPUIL010000699.1 GCA_027297085.1 Verrucomicrobiota bacterium
GGAAAACGAAATTCCTCGCCTTCGAAAACCGAGTCTGACCCCTGCGAAGCATTTGACGGAGGAGCCGTATGAGGTAGTCCTTCACGTACGGATCTGTGCGGGGGGCGGCTGGTAACAGCCGTCCCTACCGCGATCCCCGGCGAAGCCTGCTAGTGGGGGAGATGTGCTACTGAAGCAGTTTTCGATCAGCCATTATCTCCCCAATGGACTTTATGGATTCTGGTTTCTCCGTTTCGGCAGTAGCATTGTCCACCCAATCTTTCGAGATGGGCTTGATGGCCTTCACGAAGTAGCGTTCAAAGTAGGCTCCGCGAATTATCACAGCAGGATCACCTTGGGCGAGGGCGGCAATAGCTCTTTTACCGTCTTCCTCGGAAACCTTCTTGTGGGTGTGGTCTGCGAACTGAATTAAATAACGCATGGGTGAATTGGTTAAGAAATAAATGCAGCAGTCTTGCCTCTCGGGCGTTTTTGTTCTCTGATCGCGGCGGCCAATTTCTCGATACGATAGTAAATGAACGACAGAGAGGTTGCCTGGGAACCCCAGAAGTCGTGCTTCCTCACGGCATGGATGAACTGCTCACAGGCTTTCGCGGCTTGTCGGTCAGTGCTGTCCGGTTGCTTCTTCTTCACCTTCTGAATGAGTAACCACGCGTATTGTCGGTTCTTCTTCTGTGTGTCGTCCAAAGGCCCGTAGGTTTTCATTGCTTCAATTAACAAATCAACATCGGGGCTTCGCCCCTTCTTCGTAGAAGAAGTTTCTTTTGTTATTTTCTTTTGTAATACTTTCTTTTGTGTACGCCCCGTTTGGTAACTATGTTCCTCTGCGAAAGCTGACGAATCGATCTGCTAACATGGCTTTTGTGAATCCCGGTCAGTCCGACAATTTGGCTGATAGATATCCAATCCTCTTTCTTTTGGAAACCATACGTTTTTCGAAAGATGACCATCAGGACTCGCCATTCATATCCGGGCAGCTTTGTTTTTGCTAGTGCCTCCATTATCTCGTTTGAGATTCTTGTGAAGTGTTCATCCATCATTGCACACATCTAAGAACGGCCACCCCGCACCCAAAAAGCCTCGCAGCAATAGGCGTGAGAGTAGCCGATCTAAAATGTGTGCTGCGAGACATCGAGAGAATACTGCCTGAACTCTTGTTTCATTGCAAGTACTTTTGTATAAGTCCTGTTCCCGTAAACTCTAACAAGGAGGACCCAATGGCAAAAGCAAACAAGACCCAACTGATCAAAGACGCTCTCAAGAAGAATCCCACGGCTAGCCCCAAGGAGATCGCAGAGAAGCTGAAAGCTCACAAGATCACTGGACAATACGTGAGCACAGTGAAATCTAAACTTACCGTCAAGAAGAAATCGACGAAGAAAACAGCTCAGAAGAAAGCAGGAACCTCAATCTCTTCTGTTGTTACCCAAGCAAGAGACCTGGTGAAACAAGTAGGAAGTGTGGAAGAGGCTAAGAAGCTTTTGGATGCTCTTGATTAACTTGCCTTACAAGGAATTGATGGGCATGTCATTGCGATAAATAGTTTCGCCAGAACGAAGAGAGCCAATGTTTTCGAACAAGGCAGTCGAGAGAACGGCAGGAAGCTGAAGTGAACCGTACAGGCCAAGCATAGCGTAAGCAATGCCAACTTTGGCTTAAACGCAACAAGCAGCTCAACCCACTCCAACCCCGGCCCGGTGGCTGCGGGGAAGGGACGGGCTGAAAAATAGATTTCCTATCACTTATCCACGGTGCCAAATGATGAAAAGCAATCTCGTCCTGGTCCTCCTGCCCTTCTTTCTCGTTTCTCAACTTCGAGCTAGGGAGTATGACATCTGTGTCTACGGTGCAACATCGGGCGGAGTCGTGGCAGCTCTGCAGGCCGATCGCATGGGCAAGTCAGTCGTGCTGCGCGAACCTTATCACCACGTCGGTGGTATGACTTCCAGTGGCTTAAGTGCGCTTGACGTAGGCAATCCTGCCACCATCGTTGGCATCGCACGTGAATATTTTGCCGAGCTAGCAGCCCGGTATGGCAAGGAACTCAAATTCGAAAATTACTTTGCCCATACAGGCGGTGATTTCGTGATCGAACCCAGCGGTGCAGAGAAACTCTTCTTGGAGCATATTGAAGCCAGCAACATCGAATTGTTCTTTGACAAGAAGATCGTCTCTGCCAAAAAGGACGGAGCGAACATCACTTCTGTCACGATGATCGATGGTACAACTTTTCGGGCAAAGGTATTCATCGACGCGACTTACGAAGGCGACCTCATGGCTCGTGCGGGTGTTAGTTACACCACTACACGCGAAGCAAATTCGAAATACAACGAAACCGGCAACGGCTTCAGTCTGAAAAAATACAAACCATCCATTTACTGGGGCGTTCCCGGTGAAAACGGTCGTCGAGCTGATCGCAAAGGCATCTGGGATCGGGATATACCCATATCACCCTACATCGACCCAACCGACAAAAACAGCGGTCTCTTGCCAACCATAAAACCCTACAAGGGCGCACAAGACGGGCAGGAGGCACCCGGTGTGCAGGCCTACTGTTTCCGCCTGTGCATGACCGACAATCCGGCAAACCGTATTCGGATCCCCAAGCCGGCCAATTATGATCCGTGGAACTACGAAATACAGCGTCGTTTCATCCGAGCCTGTGTACTGCAGGGTGACGACATGGATATTCGCTGGTTCACCAAACTGGATCCACTGGTAAACGATAAATGGGACTTCAACACGGCCACTTTTGGATCAAACATCCCCGGCCTGAGTTGGGATTGGCCCGACGCGAACTGGGATCGTCGACAGGAACTCTACGACTACCAACGCGACTATCATCTCGGTCTGCTATACTTTCTGGCCAATGATCGGGTAGTGCCGGAAAAACTACAGAATCAGGTACGCGAGTTTGGCCTCTGTAAAGACGAGTTTGTAGACAATGGAGGCTGGCCCTACCAAATCTACGTTCGTGAAGCACGGCGAATGGTGTCTGACCTGGTCATGAATGAAAACCACTGCACGCGCAAGCTCACTGCGGAAAAGCCGGTCGCCATGGCTTCCTACGGACTCGATATTCACGAAATTCAAAGGATCGCCTACCAGGATATGGTTTTTCGCGAAGGCAAAAGCCCGGCCAGCGTCCGCGTTAAGCCCTACGGTATCGGCTACGATGCCATTGTTCCCAAATCCAGTGAATGCACCAACCTCCTCGTAACCTTTGCCGTATCTGCCAGCCACGTAGCATTCGGATCCATCCGAATGGAACCCACTTTTATGATGCTTTCTCAATCTGCGGCCACTGCCGCTTGCCAGAAGATTGATCAACAGTCTACGGTCCAGGCTATCAACTACCCCAAACTACGAACAACCATTCTCGCCGACGGCCAGATACTATCTCTATCCTCGTCTCAATGACCAAGTCGAACAAACCCCACCTCTGCGGATGCGCCCCAAGAGGTTGATGAGGAGGGGCAGCGGCTTGCCCACAATGTGCACGGCGGACGCGACACAAGAGCGCCCGCCGAACAGTCGCTATGGCGGTCACGCATTCGGAATAAAAGGCTTCAAGAAGTTCCTTGCTGCGCGTGAAAGTATTCTGCCATGGATCCAGGAGTATTCCCCTTATGCACAAGTGAGTTCCGATGACCCACCAGTCTGCATGTTTTATAGAACCCCTCCTGCGATTGGTCAGAAGCAAAAAGATCCGACACACACATCTAATTTTGGTGTAAAACTACAAGAGCATTGTGCTTCGATTGGAATCGGATGCGAGCTCGTCTATCCTGGCGCACCCAACGTGATCCATGAGATCCCACTGAATATCTCATTGCAACCCTCAAAGCCCAACAAGACGGTCGAGACAACGGCACTGGCTCACGGGTAATTCGGTAAGGCTCTCGAAAAGTTAATAAACGCAATAGTGACCACCTTTAACAGGAATATGACATTGAGCATCCAACGCATTGCAGCATTGCTGCTGCTGTTTTCCGTAGCGACCGGTATCGCCAGCGGGCAAGACACCGACACCATCGCCTTCCCTGGCGCCGAGGGCGCTGGTAAGTTTACCAAAGGTGGCCGTGGCGGAGATGTCTATCATGTAACCACTCTCGAAGACTCGGGCCCCGGATCATTCAGAGAAGGTATCGAATCGATCAAAGGGCCGCGCACGATTGTCTTTGATATTAGTGGCACGATTCGACTAAAAAC
>JAPUIL010000007.1 GCA_027297085.1 Verrucomicrobiota bacterium
AGCCACCGGCACGCCGTTGATAGCTTCATCAGGCGTATATGGAGCGTGGTTCGAATTGGACGGGTAATAAAGAAAGAAAGGTTTATCTTTTGTATCCATACTTCCTATATGGTCTTCCATGAAGAGGATTGCGTTATCGGAGTGGCGACTTCCCAACTCGCTTAACACGTAGGCGTTTGGGCCTTCTATCACTGTTTCTTGCCCGACACCTGTCGCCCCTATCACTTTGCGTCCATCAATATGTCCCGGCCCGCGAAATTTGATCGGCTTTCCGTCGTTGAGATTGGGGCCGGATGACGCATGGGAACGGGAGGTAAACCGAGCATAGTCAAATCCGTGATCCAAAGGAGTGGTGTGCAGAGCCTGGGTAAGATCCGCATCTGTCCATCCAGCCGCCGGACTTCCATCCGACTGACGATAACGTAACCCTACGTGCCACTTTCCAAACATCGCTGTTTTATACCCATTGTCTCTTAACATCGAAGCGATTGTCGGTCGATCAGCCTCAATCATCGGATCACCTTGCGAGCCAAACAATACCCAATGCTTTAAACGATTGCGCCAGGGATAGCGTCCGGTCAACAGGCCGTATCGAGTCGGTGAACAACGGGAAGACGGCGTGTGTGCATCGGTGAAACGCATCCCCATCTGTGCCAGACGCTCCATCTGCGGAGTGTGCACCTGCACATCATCCGCGTTTCCGGTAAAGTCCTGAAAGGCGCTGGTATCACCCATGCCCATGTCGTCGGCCATCATGAGAATGATATTGGGCTTGTCCTGAGCTTGTCGAAGGGGCTTGGATTGCGAAACTCCGGTTAGAGACGTAATCAACAGTGTGAGAACCCAAGGTACAATTAACTTCATTAATCTATTTACTGGGATTTTCTCTTCGATGGTTCAGATTTTTTCGGCATCCGGTCATAGGCCTTCATCTCTGTAGCAATACCCCGGTCTCCCTGTTCGTCCATCCAGGCGTGGAGTTTTCCTTTTAGATGTTTTATCACTTTACCAAAAGTTGAATCCCCAGCCAGGTTGTTCATCTGCAGCGGATCCGCTTGCAGATCGAAAAGCTCAACCGCAGGTCGATAATAGTAAGCATTTACCAAGGTCTTTGCTGTGGCATCACCTGACTCAGCTTTCTCGACCATGGATTGAAAATAGTCAGATCTGGTGCAGGCATTGGTAAATTTGGTTTCGTGATTCAGATTCAGAATAAGCTTATAGTGACTGCTTCGGATCGATCGAATCGCGAAGGCCTCGGAACCATTAATGATCCCCCGCGTAGTCATCAGACTGTATACATAATCCTTATGATGATTAGTTTGTCCTTTCAAAATCGGGACAAAACTGCGGCCATCTAAATCTTTAATGGGAGAACCACCCGCAGCTTCGATGAAGGTGGGAGTTACGTCTACGTATTCCACCATGGCATCGGTTACTGTATTCGGTTTCACCATACCCGGCCATCGCACAATCATGGCGGATTGCAGTCCATGATCATAGCAAGTCCACTTGGCGAATGGAAAAGCGTTGCCTTGTTCTGAAACGACCATAACCAGCGTATTTTCGCTCAAACCATGTTTATCGAGCATGGCCAGAATTTCTCCGACCTGCCCATCAAAGTAAGATATTTCCGCGAGGTATCGGCTGAAATCATCGCGCACTTTGGGCGTATCCACGATATAGGGCGGCAGCTGCACTTTTTCTGGCGGATAAACCGACGGGTCTCCTTTGTTCCACGGAGTATGTGGTTCATTGGAACAGGCAAATAAGCAGAAAGGTTGTTTGCTCTCACTAACCTCCGCAAAGAGCGTGTTGATCAATTCCATATTTGGATTGTTGCCAATGGCCTGGAGGTACTCGAAAGGAAACACTTCGGTAGGTCCGATATGCATCTTGCCCGACTGGGCTACCCGATAGCCCAAAGGTTCCAGGTAATGAACCACGCTCTTCAGATACCCATAGGCATTGGTGTGGTTAGGATAAGCTCCGCTCTTTACCGGATACAGACCTGTATAAATATTGTGCCGAGTGGGCGAACACATGGGTGCTGCCTGGAAACAACGTTCGAACCGCATTCCTTCTGTGGCCAATTGGTCGATATTTGGCGTTAGCGCTTGACCACCGTAACAACCGATTTCCCGGAAGGTGCAATCGTCGGCAATAATGAACACCAGGTTTGGATTCGAATTGCTCACCACAGAAGGTTTATCCGCAGCCAAGGCTGTGGAAACAAAACTGATAGTAAGTATAAAAAGACATAGGGTAAGATATGATTTCATAGAACAAGGGCAAACGGTGTTGATATTCGGGTTGAAATACCAGTGACAACAAGAATTTAGGGCAAAACTCGTTTATGGCAAGGGATAGTCTTTTAAAAATCGCGGCTCTCCGCTTAAAGATTTGTCGTCCCCTACTTCCTTCATGCGTTGCCGAATCATTGCTCGCATCTCTACCAATACATCCTGATAGCCGGGGTCGTCAGCAAGGTTGCTTTTTTCAAAAGGATCACTTTCTACCAGGTAGAGTTCCTCAGCT
>JAPUIL010000070.1 GCA_027297085.1 Verrucomicrobiota bacterium
CTCAATATGAGTAATGGTAGCATTGCGAGTACTGGTGATATTCGTTTCATTCTAACTTGTTACCGCGCCTTCGTATGCTGGCAAGCTATTGCGCTGGTCTACACGATCCTGGATTCAAATCATGCGGTAAAAAACCCCCACCTCGGCGGCTGCGCCGCTATACCGAAACGAAGTGACAATCACCCCAAGCGATTTCCTATCAGCAAGCTTTTTCCTACCCATTTCATTATACCATCGAATTTTTACTGTACAGCCTTGGGCAGGGTTATGGAAAAACTAGCCCGCTGAAGGCGTTTTGATTTCAAATTAGACCCAAGGTATACACTCAGTATTCCAAGAACTCTGACGGCCCTGATTTCCCTCTAAACCTGCCCAAAATATTTTCCCGGGTCTTGTCTCGCCACAGCCCTCAAGGCGACGGCGGAACTTCCCCCTTGAATCCCCTGTCACGGCCCTGTAGCTTGGTTCTGTATCAATCAAGACCCCGACCTTTCCCACCGCCTCCTATTTTCACTCTTCTCAATTCACTCTTTTCAAGTGTTCCGCTTCTTCCGCCAGATCCGTCAGAACCTCTTCCTTGAAGGACGGGGGTCGCGGTATCTTGGATACGCGGTAGGGGAGATCGTGCTGATTGTGGTGGGGATACTGCTTGCCTTGCAGATTTCTAATTAGAACGAAGGCCGGAAAAACGCGGCAAAGGAAAATGTGGAACTTGTTTCTTGGATGCCAATATCCGAAGTATGCAAAATCGGCTTATTAAGGCGAATTCAGGTCGCCTGGAAACCGCAAAGTCAGTTCTCGAAGCCTTGAAGGAATACCCTGGCCTTTAAATACCCTGTCAAAAGGTATCCATTTTCTGGATTTATTGGAAATCCATTAATTTTATGAAGTTTAATAGGCTTATGAAGTTGCCTTCATATCTTGTTTCGACCCTTTGTGTAATGTCACTTTTAGTTTTTGAGTCCGAAACTTCAGCGGCAGATTTTTTTCGAGGTTATCCATTCGAAACCATTGTCACTGTTCCAGTGAATGATGCAGAGCTAGCCGATATCTCTCTCGCCTCAGCACCTGCCTGGCTGAACGTTGAAGATTTGGGTGCCGGTCAAATACGGCTTCACGGAACTCCTTCTTTAAACGGCCCGATTTCAGAATTGGTTGTTTTACAGAGCCATGAACCTTCTGGTGGTCGATCCCACTTAGTAACACTTTATTTCGGATCCGAATTCGAACATTGGCTGAAGCAGGAAAACCTTATGGAAGAATCTAAGGATCCGTCTTTCGAGGAACTGGAGGCAAGTCCTTACCATTTTCACTACGCTTTTGGTTTAAATTTGGTCGAATCTTTGATCTCGAACCCTTTGAAAATGGACGTGTCGAATGAGGGATTAGCCCTTCATTATACTGTTTTAAAAGGCAGAGATGATGTTTCCGTTTTCCCCAAGTGGTCCACAGACCTTAAAAACTGGCTGGATGAACCTTTGGCTCTTACTAATCAAACAGAAAATGAATCTCAGGTATGGCGGCAATATACGGTGCCTTCGGAGATTTTAGAACAACCTTCTGTTTTCTTCAATTTGCACTCTTCGTATAAGAAACTCTCAGAACCGAGTCTTCAGCCACTAAGCATTAAGATTGATGCCACTAATTTCCTTCCCATTGCAATAGAAATTCCGGTGCCTGGAGAAACTCCAGAGGGCTGGTCATTTGAGGTTACAACTTCCAGTGCTGCTGTTTCTAATTTTGATCCACAAGTTGGATCCTTCACCTACACTCCAGATCCCAATACAACTCTTGAATCAGAGGCCATTTCATATCGTGCCATTTCAAATTCTGGAGCAACTGTTGAAGGAGAGGTGGTATTCGAATTTCCCAAAAAACTTAAGGTTAACCTTTCAATCAATCTTGATTCTGCCTTAGGGGACGACAGCAATACCGCCATTATTGAGGGAAAAGGTTTTTTACACACTCAACCAATTAGTGGTCAAAACAATCAAATTGAGAATCTTACCATTTTGCCAGGTGCCTATTCCTTAAAAGTAAATAGCCAAAATAATCGAGTCAGCGAACCTGTTTTATTCAATGTCCTGGAATCTGGTAGAGTCGTAGTGGATATCCCCACAGCACCTTCATCCGGAACGGCACTAGGCAGCCTTTCTGAAATCCCAAAAAAAGCCAACGTTCGAGATATAGAATGGAGTGAATTTTCATTCGAATCCGTTGAAGTCAGAGATGATTATACTTTTCATTTCATTTGGAACCAGGATGTCACCGTATCCGGTTCTGAATACAGTGCCTTCATCAATCAGCCTCCACAGATAACCTTTCCTGAAGAGGATGTAGAAGCA
This sequence comes from Verrucomicrobiota bacterium, assembly GCA_027297085.1. Classification (GTDB taxonomy): domain Bacteria; phylum Verrucomicrobiota; class Verrucomicrobiia; order Opitutales; family UBA2995; genus UBA2995. The sequence continues at coordinate 2,346 of JAPUIL010000070.1, forward strand.
GTTACTCTTGCAGCGGCGGCTCAACTGCAAAAAGAGTTTAAGATTGTGCTTGATAATGAAGAGAGTGCCTGGAGTCAGGAGCATGCAAGCCGACTGTTAAACACCCTCAGTAAAATTCCTCAGAATGAAACGCCGAAAAAGTTTTCTGTGTGGAAACTAACTTCCGAATTTCTGCCGGATGATATCCTCATCGACGACGAGGGCGATGTCACAATTGTCTGGATTTCCGATGCCGCATTTGTGAACGCCGCCCCACGCCTGGTTGAGATCGACGGCGTTCGGGGGCTGTGGTATTCGAAAAAATTGCACCGTACTCTTGTTCGCTATGTGACCGACTACGCAAATGATCTGGATAAAGTAGAATACCTTTTAAACGAACGGTTTGGTGTTTCCATTAACGTTCCTGATTATCACTCCCTGACAAGCGGAATTACCGATGAGGGCCCTGAAGCCTTTCAGCAATTTGAGAGCCTCGAACTCCTGCATATTATTGATATGTTTGAGGAAATGCCTTCGGGTATGCATAAGATCCCGGAATTAAAATATTTGGTTCGGAGATTAACGGGGCATGCCCATCCTATTTACCCTTCAGCCGCGGCCGTGGCCTGGGTCTTGGAGACAGGATATATCGAGTTTATGAGCTCTGCGTTTACCGCCAACATAGAGCACACCCACCGTCTGATGTTACACGAGAAGGCTCACTTCATCTGGGGGACTTTGCTTTCGGAAGAAACGAAAAATAAATGGGTAGAAATAGGGGGATGGTATGAGGAAAGCCCGGGTGTTTGGCGTACTTCCGGGACCACCGAGTTTCTTAACGCCTATAGCCATGGCATAAACCCCAATGAAGATTTTGCGGAGTCAACCGCCTACTTCATTATGAATCCGGACAAGCTTAAGTCCAGGTCTCTAACAAAATACGAATTTATTAGAGACCGCATAATGAAAGGAAATTCTTATCTTTCGAAGATTCGTGAAGATCTCACTTTCGAAGTCTTTAATCTTTTCCCAGATTACATTTATCCCGGAAAAGTAAATGGTGTGGAAATCCTCGTGGAAGGCACTCCCGAGGAAGACAAGCAAATCACCTTCGAGATATCTCTCGCAAAAATCGACGGAGCTTTTGATAGCGCCGAATACATCTATACCAGGATCTTTAGCGAGCCGTTCGGTCCGAATGGTAACACCAATTTCTTTGACATTTACCTTTACCCTGTTGGAGGGGATGACTTTAATTTTCGCGGGCATTTCACCATGAGCAAGTACGCCAAGAAAGGCTACTGGAGTCCAATCCAATTAACGATAACCGATGCCGTCGGGAACGAACGGCATGAGGGCATCAATCAGTTCAGTTGGATGTGTTATATCGATAATCCATTGGAAGACACTTCGGCTCCGGTTATCACTCCTGACTCGATGGAATTGACACTATCGGACGCGATCGTGCATGGCAGGGCCGTCCAGAAACTTTCAGCGAAGTTCAAGCTAACCGACGACAATGCAATGACCCGAACCAACCCCGCCTTTTCCAGGATTATTTCTCCAACCGGGGTGCATATGGATTCTTATGGTCCGGTCGAATTGATCATTGAATCTGATGGAACATTCGAATACCAGGCGCAGGCCGACTTTATTATCACTGAATTTTTCCCCTCAGGGGTGTATCATTACCGTTGGATAACAGCGTTGGACGATGCTCTTAATAGCGCATTTATCAATCTTACTGATGGTATTCCCGGTTTTGAACCTGTTGAAATTGAAATTAATACAACAAATCCAGACACTGTTGTTCCGGAGCTCGACCTCAACCGCATTTCCGTATCAGGGGAACCTATCAATCCGTTGAGTCCTGATGGAGAAACATTGGTGACTATTCAATACTATGTTCGCGACGACCTTTCGGGATTGGGTGTTGTATCATTCAGACTGCGAGATCCTCAAGGTATTGAGCATCATTATTACCATTACCATGAAAATTTTTATACACAGTATTTTGACGGCGATCCAATAGCTTGGACACTTTACAAGGCAACTGTTCTTCTACCGAAAGGATCGGCTCCTGGCATCTGGGGACTATCCAGTATCAGCCTCACTGACAAAGCCCTCAATAAAGTGGATCACAGTTTCGTCGAAGTTGTCCACTTTGACGTCACGGGCGAATAAGATCTAGCAGTTTCAGTATCACCTAGGCTGAAATGGGATGAAGCAAGGAACACTTTAGAATTTTGGGCTCCGGGGTCTAGAGCGAGTTGCTTTCTATACGCAACAATCGCATCGTCGTAGCGCCCTAATCGAACAACGCAACGGAAGGTCCAGCCGCTATTGGTAAACTCTTGCGGTAAAAAGCGCGGTGAGTCTATTAACTGGGAATACCCTTTCCCGGGGGGGGCCTTTTCGCTCCGAAGCGTTCTGATGCCCTTACTCTACCCAGGGTATACCTAGAGACCTTCCAAAGCCCTCCTCCACGATAGGTCACCTGCTTAAGACCGTGCTCCCCGGTTTTGCCCACCAACAAAAAGCCCCGAGCGGTTTCCCCAAGGTCGTTGACTTCACGGACAGAGAAGCCAGGATTTTCATCCATCATGGTTCATTCGACTCAGCAGAGTAAAAGCGCGGCTGTCTCCGCCGCCCACCGAGTTGAAAACGACATCATCCAAAAGCAAATTCCTATCAGTAAAGATTGACTTTCCAGAGGGTATTGGGGCATGAATAAGCCTCCATTCGCAAAGGCCGTTCGCCACTAAAACAAAAATCCTCAAATCTTCCCATCAATGCTCCCGGTATTCTCTCCTCCCCCTACAACTCCCTCCACAGCGGCTGCGCCGCTAAAAAGCAAATTCCTATCAGTAAACAAGCGACAAATGTCATCCATAATTATTACACCTTACAAACCAATCACATTATACTTATGAGTTACTTAGATTAC
>JAPUIL010000700.1 GCA_027297085.1 Verrucomicrobiota bacterium
CTGTCTGCAGTGATCAACATCGAAGGGCGGAAGCATGATAGGAGCAAGAGAGAACTATCCGTGTTGAACGCTCCGACACGGCTTGCTGTCGCTCTTGCAGGCTTGTCGCTTTAGAAAAAACGCTTGCATCGAGGCAACGCCGCGATAACAGGCGAAAAACGGTGTATTCTCCTGGATACGTCATCCGGTCTCCGAACCAATTCCCTGTTTTTCGAGCTTTTACAGGGATTTCTCGTGTTTCCAGGGAAGATTCGAGTGGTGAGCGGTGGATCGGCCCAAGTATTTGACGAAATGACTGCGATTTACGGCGGTTCATCTTCGAATTCGCTACGGCACTTAACAGGAAACGAACAGGTCAAGGTTGCTGTCCGTGGAGACAGACTCAGTTGAAAGCTTTCGCCGGGCAGATTGGTCAGCAGGGATTGGCTGAAGCCAAAACTGTTCGACTGGAGACAGAGATTGATCTACAAAGGGAACAACTTAAACAAGCCGGTGTTGTTGTGAGTATTTGAATCGAGCGGGGCTTCGTTCCTCAACCCCTCATTCAAGGCGTTATACATACCGAGGAAGAGAGGGTAGTAATGGCTCAAAACGTCGAAATCAAGGCTCGGGCAGTTGATTTTTTGAAACAGAGCGAAATTGCCAAGTCTCTATCTGGTGGCGAGCCAGAGATCATTCAACAGGAAGATGTCTTCTTTAACGTTTCTGCAGGCAGATTAAAACTAAGGGTGTTTTCGCCGGACCGATGTGAATTGATCTTTTACCAGCGCCCTGACCAACAAGGACCATCGATTTGTCAGTACGAGATTTCCAGATCAGATGACTCCGACGGGATGAAAAGCCTTCTCAAAAAGGCTCTTGGCATAAGAAGCACAGTGGTCAAAACCCGCTACCTTTATATGAGTGGTAGAACGCGAATTCATTTTGACAGGGTGGACTCACTGGGGGAATTCATCGAATTGGAGGTCGTGCTTTCGGACTCAGATCCATTAGTCGACGGAGAAAACGAAGCGCAAATACTCATGGATCAATTGGGGATTGAAACTAGTCACTTAGTTGAAGCCGCTTATGTAGATTTACTGGAATTGCAAAGTGGATAACAAGCGACTCAGCGCGGGCTTTTGACAAGCACTGCTTTTCAAATAGCGGTCAGCCGTAGCGTTAGCAGCAAAAAGGGAGACCTACTATATCGATCCCTGCATTACCGCCAATATTACCAGAGGAGGTCCTGGCCCGGCGTCTGAAACTCCCGCTCAAGCTGGATGCGGTCACATCAGAGTTAGAAATGGAACGAAAGATCCGGACTTTAAAGGGAAAGACTGGTCTGGTTATACCGGGCACTATTGAAGACATTCATGACGATAACTTGGCTGAAATTCTTTGGGATGAATCTACATTGGAGAGGTTTGATGCCAAATTCACAAAGAAGTGTGACAGGAAAAACTTAGATTATAGAAGAAGGGTCCTTAGGATAGATGAAATTGAGATGATAGGATCAAACTGATCACATCCGGGCTCAATGTGAACGACTCTATCACGAACACGCCCGTCCGTATCACTGAACGTCACTTGAAATACTTGAACGGCAAAGTGCCTCGTTGTCGTTCGACGGAGGGCTCCATCGCGATCAAAAAACTGCTAATTGAGAACTTAAAATTGTTCGGTCGTGCCCAATTGACAATTTGCACTTCTCAATTCTCACTGCTCTTACCCGGCGAACTCGGTCAGCTAATGTCGCGCATGCCTTAACGATACGCCCAGCCTGCCACCATATATTCAAGATCTTCCGTACCGTCTTGGGGGACGAATTCCGTAATCAAAATCCGAACTAGAGAGTCCATGAACTTCCTAGTTTTGTGAATGTTGGTTTAATTTTCGGAAGGGGTCAGTGAACCACACCACCTATATGAGGAAGTAAAGCGAATGCAATGAGTGCCACGAGTGTTGGCGGTATGGCTGCGGCTAATAATCCGATAGGATTAATGCCGTCATCTCCAAAGGATCCTTTAAGGATACCGAATCCCGCAGGGTTGGGCGCATTGGCAATAACGGTTAAACCACCTCCTGCAACCGCGCCGGCAACGAGGTAATATTGTTTATCGTCAGAAAGGCCTACAACCAGGGAACCCAGGAAGGTCAAAGCGGCATTGTCCGTAATAGCGGTAAGCGCTGTGGCCCCAAGAAAGAGAGGTAGTTCCCCTAAAAGGGTTAGTATGGGCGAAATCCACCACTCCTGCATGAAGCCCAGGGTCACGAGACCCGCCAGGAAAAAACCAACCAGCAAAGATTCTGTGAGCTTCAATTTGTCTTGGTATTCTTTTGTCACCGCCGCAAAGCCTAAAAAGAGGAGGAAGTTGCCCATGAAAATGACCATGTGATGGGCAAAGAAAACCGTCATTCCCATAAAGGCTAAACTTAAAAGAATGATCCACCAGGTCGGTTTCATGTAAGCTTCATGTTGTTGTTTGTCTTTCATTTCTCCCTTAAGTTCATTTCTAAAGATAAAGGCCACAAGGAGTGTGTTAATTACGACCGCCAGAGCGGCTTTCCAACCAAAATGCCCTAGCATGAAACCCATGCCCCAGTGCCACTTCGAAGCAACCATTAAGACCGGTGGGGCCG
>JAPUIL010000701.1 GCA_027297085.1 Verrucomicrobiota bacterium
GCAGGTAGGGATGTTCAGGATCAGCGCCTGTCACCAGAACCAGTTTTTCAGCCGTAGTGGATGAAGAACATCCCCACATCAAAATCAACACTGGTATTAGAATTAAGATTTGCTTTGTTTTCGCGAGTATCATGATCGGCAGTGAATGGAAGATGAACACGAAAGGTAAACTTAAAAGGGGATTAGGATTATGATCAAGATCAGGATAAAGATTTCAAACAGGGAAAAAGAAGAACTACCAATCTCACAAATATTCGCGAATGTATACTGCAAGCAGTCTGTGTTACTCTAATAAATCGTGATCGTTATCATAATCATGATCTTGATCAAAAATGGTGGGACTCGATTGCCAACGTGTTAGGCGAAGCTTTTTGGCGAAGAGTGAGGGAGCCTTCTTGAATTTCAGCGGCGGCGGCGGCACCGCCCTACCTATTCATTGCAAACGGTAGGGCAATAGCGCGTGCCAGGTCGTAGCTTTGGCAGAGACTGGTCCTCGCTCTGCCGCCATTAACTGCCAGAATTACACCTTTCTTTTCGTCAAAAATTACTTTGCCTAAGATTATGAATTCAGTATCCATTCCCTCTTCACCTTAGAAATAGTCCCTATCCAGTGCCGATAATGGACACGGCATGCAATGACCCGCTATCCCCTTTCAGTATTTTTAGTTTGTTCTCCGATGCTTTTGCTCTGGCTTGGTTGTAGTACAACCGCGCACCGGGAAAAGGCCGATGATGCTGTCTATAAAATCATAGCTCAAGTTGAAGAGGATATTTTTGGAAGTGCGTCGGATTTCTCCATCGATACTCCCTACTCGGGAAGAGATCCGGCTGACATTTCAGTGGATGAGATTTTCGCGGAGCGTGAAGGCCGAGTCAGAAAAATAATCAACATCGATGACGCCATCGACTTGGGTGTCATCCAGAACCGCCAGTACCAATCCCAAAAGGAGCAGCTGTATCTCACTACCCTCTCACTCACCGGCGAACAGTATGCATTTAACCCTCAATTTTTTGCCGGGTCCACCGTGGTGCGCACTCGATCTGCTGATGGTGAAAAAAGCGAATCTGCCAACAGTGACTTCGGCGTAGGTCAGTTGCTGACCACAGGCGCTAATATCAGTATCAACATCGCTAACGATCTGCTTCATTTCCTGACGGGTGATCCACGGAAGTCGGCTACCTCCACTTTAAGCTTCAGCGTCTTTCAACCCTTGTTGCGGGGTGCTGGCCGGACCGTTGCAGCCGAGCGGCTCACGCAAGCCGAACGCGATGTCATCTATTCAATTCGTGATTTCAGCCATTTCCAAAATGAGTTTACGACGGATATCACTATCGATTACTTCCGTTTACTGCAGCAGAAGGATACTATTTATAATGAGTATAATAACTACCAGTCTCGGATTGCGGCCACGCGCTACCTGCGTGCCCGGTCGGTGGACCGTGAAAAAGCCCTCGATGTTAATCAGGCAGAACAAGCCGAACTGTCCGCAAAAAATCGATACATCAATGCTATCGTTAGTTATAAGAATTCATTGGATCGGTTCAAAATCACTCTTGGGCTTCCACAAACCGTAGACCTCCAATTGGCGGACGAGGAAATGGAGAACTTGCAGGAAGCCGGTCTCATTCTGCTAGCACCTGATACAGAGCAAGCTTTCCGGATTGCACTTGAACACCGTTTGCCTCTGCTCAATGCCATTGATCAATTCGAAGATGCTCAGCGCAAAGTTAAGGTGGCAGCCAACCAGTTAAAAGCTGACCTGGGAATTTTCGCCACCGCCTCGGTAGACAGTGAAGAACCCATCAACTACAACCAGTTCGATTTCGACAGGGTAAGAAGTACGGTGGGAATCCAAATCGATCTCCCATTGGATCGTTTGAGAGAACGCAATAGCTACCGGGCAGCCTTGATACGATTTGAGTCCGAGCTCCGCAGTCTGGGCCTTACCCTGGATGACCTGCGCTCCAGTATAGACGGGAGCCTTCGCGAACTGGAGCGACTCAAACAGAACTACGAAATTCAAACCAACGCCGTGATCCTGGCGGAAAAGCAGGTTACAGGGGCACAATTGTCTATCGAATCAGGAAATGCCATTTACAGAGACCTGGAAGAAGCGCAGGATGACCTTATTGCAGCCCAAAACGCACAGACGGCCGGATTGGTCGATTACCTTGAATCTCGCTTGAATCTACTCCTTGATCTTGGAATTTTAAATACGGAAACCAATCAATATTGGTTAACCCAAGCCAGTAGTATCAACTTGCCCTCGGGAATAGGAACCAATTCTATTTCCTCTACTATTTCCCCAGATGGAGAAGTGATAACCCCTGAACAATTGTTCTCTCAATAACATGAATACCGAATTAAAGGACAAATCAGCCTCCCTTTTGCGAAAAATCAAAGCGAATGGACAAAAGGCCCAGGCTTTCCTCATCCCCTTCGCCAAGCGAAGACCCATCCTGTCATCCGTTATAGGCGTGGCACTTGTTGTTATTTTGTTCACGATGTTCAGAGGTGGCGACGG
>JAPUIL010000702.1 GCA_027297085.1 Verrucomicrobiota bacterium
ATTACGGATTCTTCGATCGAATGCATTCTCTCCAATCTCATCGTAGACATTAAGTCCATCTTCAATTAGCCACCTTGAGGTCTTGTGCAGTCGACTGTCCCAGTTTTCGCGCCGATCCTTGAAGGGGTCTTCTCCTTCTGCCGAGCTCAAGACGTTAAGGCGCTAAGTTTTTTGTTCTATGGTTCTTTATTTTATCTTCGCGTCTTAGCGCCTTCGCGTGAGTTAAAATACTTTTCTCCAACGCTAAAGGGAGCTGCCCTGTGGAGCGCAGCGTAACAGGGCAGCTCACCTGACTTGTTGGAGTGGGCGGATTGTTCTGAAGGGTGCATGGTCTTAGGCGAATAACTTTGTCTTTTCGTTGTGGAGAAATCCGGGGCGGTTGGCAATCTCAACTTGCTCGCCTGATTCGCTTCCTTCTCTTTTTCATATCCTTTTTTGAAGCCACTGATTTACACGGATAAGCACTGATTTGTCTTTTGGATTTTATCCGTGAGATTCCGTGGCAAAGTTCTTTTCTCCAACGTCCTAGATAACCAATCCGCTACACCTCACGGATGAGATTCAAATAAATTACCTTCGTAGACTTCAGGCAACCAGAAACGATAAGTTTAAGGATTTGGTTCATCGCCTTGTCGACCTTCTGTAACTTAAGAAATTGCTTATCATTGGTTCACACTACCTACTTCAAGTCATATCCAAACTTCCTAAACCATCTCTCAATCTTCAAAAACAACTCCATCAAATCCTTTGCCTTGATCGAATGCTTCTCTGGTGGGATTGGTGCAAAAGACACTCCTGATGAATCAATTTTGAGACTAGCAGAAACCGGCAAATCGAGCAAAACCTGTCGCTTTCAGAACCCCGGCTTTATTGAAAAGATTCTACGGAAACAGTTTGTCTAGCTCCTCCTTTGAGGCCTGGCGGCCGTATTCGCAGAGTTCGAAGGCCACGGCGTGTTTGACTGCTTTTCCTTTTTTCTGTCCGTAGCGCTCAATGAGCTCTTTCCTATATTTGTCGGCTTCGCGAGCATATCTTGATTTGAAATAATCTTTCATCTCTTTAATCTTTTTCTGTTTTTCTGCTTCCGAGTTCCAGAGGTTGTCCTCGGATCCCAAGGCTCCGCCTTCCAGGAATTGTGATTCCATGACTGCAAGAGCATCTACCGTTAGATCGATGACTGGATCCAGCGACACCACCACATCCGCGGTGGAAGGGTTAGGTTTCTGAAAACGGTCTGTGTAGTATAAGAAGATGGGGTTCTTATCCAATGGCTTCACATCGGGAACAATGAAGGGAACCGCGACCATAAAGGCCGCGTCCTGAACCAGGACTCCGGTGTAACGATGATCAGGGTGGTAATCATTTGGACGATGACTCATGACAATATCTGCATCCCATTCCCGAATGAGCCGAATAATGGTTCTCCGGTTTACGAGCGTCGGCATGAGCTCGCCGTCGTGAATATCGAGTACTTCCACTGTTGCACCAACCATTTCTGAAACACCCTGGACCTCTTTGATACGGCGTCTGGCCAATGGTCCGCCAGCCTCACGCCAATGACCGATATCGCCGTTGGTGACTGAAACAAATTTAACTTCAGCCCGACCTTCCTTGGCCCACATGGCAGCAACTCCTGCCATTCGCAGTTCTCCGTCGTCCGGATGGGCTCCAAAACAAATGACACGCAATTTCTTATCGGACTGCGCACAGACTTCAAAGACAAAGCCAGAAATTGCAAAAAATAGAAGTGCCAAGTAAGCACTGTTTTTTAGAAGTCGGATTGTATTCATTTTTGTATTGTTGATCGTTTAATAAATTCTTCTGCCCGTTGACGATCGTGACTGAAACTTTCCACGAGTTTGTTTTTCTGTGGTAACTTACCCACGTAGTTTTGCAGCACCCATTCTTCCCCGGCCTTCACATACATGACCGGAGTTTTACTTTCGATCCGACGAGCCGGAGCCATGCCAATGCGCCGGAGGGGCATTCCATTCTGATACCACCAATGATCGTATTCGACTTGTTTTCCTTCCGCTGGCCCGGTTGCATACCTGAACAGGTCAGCCTCTGCCCCACCTTCGTCATCCACATAGTGATACCGAATCATTTCAGTGACATTGCCTGCAGTATCCAGATACTCGGTACTGAGGTGTAAACCATCGCGGTTATGATACTCGCGTTTAAACAAGGCTCCTTCGTGATAAACTAAACGTCGGATGGATAAGCCTGATTCGTTCAAGTCATGCCGGCTCTGAATCTCACCCCAACTAAACGATTCTCGAGCGATGACCCCATCGTAACGATGACGGATTTCTCGTACAACACCCGCAGATGCAAAGGCTCTTTCGCGTTCAACGGATTTTCCATCTATTGACCACTCGTCAAACGTCCAGGAAAAGTCCGCTGGTTTTTCATGCATTATTCTGAGAGAGGCGGGATTTGAAATTTCCAGAGGATTGGATGCATTACTCTCAAGCCCGCTCCATTCCATCGCCACCGCAGTGTATTGGCCCGATTTTAAGGAAAGTGTTTCGCCGGGACGCAGCAGTTCGCTGGTAACCCGTCTTCCATTGCTGAACAGCTTATAACCAGACGTTTCGTAATGGCTTTCGCCCGGAATGAGCTGCACACCCTCATCGGTCAAGCGGAGCCATGGACGATCTGGCAAGCGAACAACCGCCGCCCAGACGTCAGTGGATTTCTGCCGAACAAGCGGAGAGTCTAAACCACCCATTGATCGCTCTATCGAACTGAGTGGAAGCGGAAGTTTTTTCCATTCGTTCTCAGGAATGGAACGGGCCTCAAACGAAGTAACCGGATTATCCTCTCTCAGATTGGAAGCCAGGGTGTGATAAAGCGTCCTCGTCAGGCCATCAAAACTGGTCGGAGTCTTGCTTTTGTAGCCCAGTACCTCGCGATTGACCACCAGGGTCCCACTATCGGGAAACATGGCTGTAGATTCGACTTCCACCCGGTCCGCTGCCAAACCGGCAGATTTGGTGATTCGGGTAACCGGTCCATCAATAAGGTCGTAATTGGTGACAAAGTTCACCTTGGTGCCGTCGGGGCTCCCTTTCATGTCCGAATCGTAAGGGCCAGAATCGTCCGAGACATTGTCCGGATAACAGATAATAGAGAGATCTTCCAAAAACACCCAGCCATCGCCGGACCGCAAATCAGCGATGGTCAGCGGCTTGTCACCCACCACAAACCTGCCGTTGCGACCACAGGGACTCACGTCACCCGTTCCAACCGCCGCAAGAAAGTGTAGACTGCTGGGAAAAGGTTGATTCCACAAGCGGCCACGAACCTGACTGTTTCCCAACAAATAATATTGGCCGTCACCGGTCCAGGATTGATGGCAGCGGGTAAGCGTGACCGAACCCACTTGAATATTACCTCCATCTATATCGTACCAATAACGAGTGGGATAAAAAGGTTCGTCATCGCGATTGGGTACCCTTGAAAAAGCAACATTGTAAACCGGATTTGGAATCCATTGTGAACCCGCATCCAACCCGGGTAGGTATTCAGCAACGGAGTTTTCCTGGATGCGCATCCGTTTGGTGTGGCTACGTGCCACCGATCCATCGGAAAGGCCCAGTCCACCCAACAACCATTGATCATCCATACTCACACCCCCCAAACCAGACATGCCCGTTCCCATCAGGATTTTTTTATCAGCTTCAATATTGTACCACCAAACCTCAAACAATCGATCTTTGGCAGAACCCCTTACCTCCTTGGTAAAAAACAACCAGTTGTGTTGGTTGGCCCAACGGGGACTGGACCCTCCATCCAGGCGTCGGTCATTGCCCGTTTGCAAATCGATCAAATGCACTTCCGGTGCCCGGCCGAATCGCTCTCCATCCGCGCCATAACGCGTGTAGGCCAAATAGCGCCCATTATAACTCCAATTCTGAGCATTGTGGTAATTTCCCCAATCCCGAACCGTCGAATCGTTCGTCAAACGAGCGACCCCAAACGATTTACCACCTTGCGCAGGAGGCTGCCAATCGATCTTGGCGGTGGATTGAATTCCCACCGACAAAGTACAAGCAATACTGAACAGGATACTGGGGAGATGAATTGAACGAAGCCAGGGGTAGGTCATAACGACTGAAGA
>JAPUIL010000703.1 GCA_027297085.1 Verrucomicrobiota bacterium
CGCTGGCGGAGCGTCCGCCATTTAAAAGGGTTCAATGCAAATAATGGCTTACTCTCATTCCTGGCCAACGGCTTTGATCAGCTTGTAGACATGTACTTCTGCTTTGTAATGCACTTTCTGAAGGGCTTCTATATCCGGAAACGGCACATCTGTTCCATAGTAGGTGAACAGCGCGGCGCTAAGTGTGTCAAAGCCATCGATACTTATTGCGCCGTGTGGAATATCACGTCCACGGGGGGCAACCAAGCGCGAAAGCTCCCAGCTAACTACGTTTGTCTTTCCTGAATCCATGCGTTCTTGCACAAATGGAAACCATTCAATCAGCTCCAGATCTAGATAATCCTGAACGTCCGCGGCTTTAGCATAATTTATTCGGATGAACTTGGGCTGTGCTTTGGATGAAAAGGCGATCCGGTCGTAGAACAACACATCTTTTACTGTGCTTAAGCCAAAGGTATCGACGTCTTCCAGTTTTTTATTCGGGAACACTTTTTTGAAGTTCCAGATTTCATCGGTATGATCCAAGTCAGTAGTTTCGGCATACGAATTGATGAACATGAAGTTGTGCGACTCATCGACGTTTAATCCATCGAGACGTTGCCAGAGCGACCATCCGACCATTTTGCCGTCCTTGATTGCTTTCCTGGCCACTTCACTCCAGTAAGTGGTTTCACGTTCAACGAATTCGTCAATGTTGTCCGGAGGAACGAGTCGCGTCTGTACTACCTCTACATTACTAAAAACTTGGGTGAGACTTCCGAGTACAAGCCATAATATACCCTTAAACATAGAACTGATTTTTTGCATATTGAATTAGGATTTAGGGTTATTCCCAGGGTTATGTTTATGAGGCGCGCGGATGCGGTTATAGAACTCAATAGAAGATTGGCCGGTAACTCAAGATGGAATAGGGTTTTGACGTCAATTATTTGCATAACCAGCAGCCTGCCGGACTTCTGAGGGGCTTATGCGCATGATGTTTCAAAAAATCCGCAGATGCCGGGTTCAATTGGAGCGGTTCGATCCGTGTTGCCTGTTTGGGTGGTAAATTCCCGCTTTGGCGGGCGCTTTTGGCCGCGAATTCTCTGCCATAGGGCGGGTTATGCGGGGGTGTTGAGGCCATGCGGGCGCTTGCCCGGCATCTATGAGAAGGTCCGTTTCAGGTTGTAGGCGGTGTAGACCAGGTTCCATTCGTTTGATAGGTTGCCCTTGCCGCGCATAAGAAACTGGCGGAAAAGCATGCACTGCTTGATGATCCCAAATACCGGTTCCACGGTCTGTTTGCGCAACCGGTAAAGCCGGTCGCCTTGCGGGTTCTTCAGGTTGTGAGCCATGAGTTGTTTCGCGGCCGCATCTGCTGGCAACGCAGGGGTGCTCTCTTGTCACAAAAGCTGCTCAAGGCGCAGGCCGTGAGAGTGTTTGCCCACCGCGATGCAGGCTTCGACGCCTTTCCCCGGGGTGGACTCCGTCTCGCTCTATAATTACAAATTTTTCCGGCATGGGCCTCTCATTGAGACAAAACATATATCTGCCAGTCGTTTTTAAAAAAAACCACGCCCCCGTTTTATCAGTGATCTGTTAGAAATAATTCCGGCAAGCTGCTAAACCTATTCAAACTCACTTTAAATTTGGGTTTCCGAGTTTGAAAAGTCAAAATTCCGCCCTTAACTTCGCTACACAATCTATGATCGGAGATTCTCAGACAGTCATTCTTGTCCCTGCTCGCTTAGCCAGTACTCGTTTTCCCAGAAAATTACTGCACGTCATTCGGGACCGTAGCCTGATTCTTCATGTTGCCGCACGGATCCGGGAGCAGGTTCCCGACATCCCGCTGATATTCGCCGTAGACGATGAAGAACTGGAAAAAGAAATTCGCGGCAACGGATACGAGTGTCTGATGACCTCCAAGGAACACACCAATGGAACCGACAGGTTGGCGGAAGCAAACCGAAAAATTGGGGCCAAGTATATAGTAAATATCCAGGGGGACGAACCCTTGGTGACTGGCGACCAAATCAGAACACTCGCCCGCCTTGTGGAAAGAGGCGCACAAATGAGCACACTTGCCACTGTTTTCGTGAATCCTGAGGATTTCTCGGATCCCAATCAGGTAAAAGTCGTCATCGATAGTGAGAGCAACGCCTTATACTTTTCGCGATCCCGCATCCCCTATTTCAGAGAATTCGAAGGTGATCCTACGGAAAACGACTTGGTGCATCATTTATGTTTTCGTCATTTAGGGATGTACGCTTACCAGGCAGATTTCCTGGAGACATTTTCATCCTTACCCCTAGGTAAACTCGAGCAGCTTGAGAAACTGGAACAGCTGAGAGTCTTGGAGAATGGTTATTCAATTGCCGTTGGGATTACAGCCGATGCATCCATAGGAGTTGATACTCCGGAGGATGCTGACCGACTTGAGCAGTTGCTCTAGGCATCGTCCTCAAACCGGGCGAAAATAGATTGCACCACCTAGGCGTGCTTACTGACGAGATGATAAAAATCGTCGAACAAGGGGTCAGAATCGTGCGGCCCGGGAGATGCCTCGGGATGATATTGCACCGAAAAGACAGGAAGATCCTTATGCCGAAGACCTTCTACCGTCCCATCGTTCAAATTTACTTCAGTGACGATCGCACCCCTTTGTTCCAACTCCTCTTGGGGAGAAGCAAAACCATGGTTCTGTGAAGTAATAGATACCTTGCCGGTTTCCAGATTTTTGACGGGCTGGTTGGCACCACGGTGACCAAACTTTAATTTATAAGTTCCGGCTCCAAGGGCATGTGTAAGCATTTGATGGCCAAGGCAAATTCCGAACGTAGGCAACTTCTCAATAAGTGCGGCTACAGTTTTATGCACATAGGTTACCGCCGCTGGATCGCCGGGACCATTTGAAAGAAAAAGCCCTTTCGGTTGGCGTTCCAGCACCGCTTCAGCCGAGGTAGTTGCAGGAACGACTTCCACCTCAAAGCCATGATAGCGAAGCTTGCGGTAGATATTGAATTTGGCACCTAAATCGAAGGCCACAATTCTATGTGTAGGCCTGTCCAACACTTCAGGTTCAAGCGAAGTACCCGGGACGGTAAACGGAGTTTTATCCTTTCCTTCCTTATCCCAGGTAAAACTTTTCTTACAGGTAACTTCCTTTACAAAATCAACTCCAACTAAGCCCGGCCAGTCTTTAGCTCTAGCTACGGCTTCCTCATCGCTCAGTTCCCCGGTGGAGAGACAAGCCTTGAGAGCACCGTGCACACGGAGGCGTTTGGTGATCGTCCTGGTGTCTACTCCTGTAATACCTGGGATCTCGTTTCGTGCCAGGTAGGAGTCCAAGTCTTCCTTGCTACGCCAACTACTGGGAATAGGGCTGAGGTCTCTGACCACAAAGCCAGACACTTTGGGTCCGGAAGATTCTTCATCCGCTGGATTGATTCCGTAATTTCCGATCTGAGGGGCGGTCATGGTCACGATTTGTCCGAAATAGGAGGGGTCAGTCAAAATTTCCTGATAACCGGTCATGCTGGTATTAAATACCGCCTCACCCAATACCGTTTTCCGTGCTCCAAATGACAATCCACGGAAGACACTTCCGTCCTCGAAGGCTAATACACCATTCCTCTTTTTTGACATTAGCGGTCTAGCAAAAGGGCTGCTGTAAGGTCTGCAATCAATTTCTCACTAACTCACGTAGAATTGTTTTCATTTTATTAATTTATGGGCTTGCCCAGCCTACCATCAAACAAAAGCATCTCGATATTCATGGCTCAAACTACTCAATTTAAACCCTGGTTCCAAGGACAAGGTCTGTGGCAAGACACGGATGCAAGCGATTGGCAGAACTGGAGATGGCAACTCAGGAATCGAATCACCAGCCTGGAAGGGCTCGAATCCTTAATGACCCTTACGGATGAAGAGCGGGAGGGTTGTGAGTTTGCCAACCACAAACTAGCCCTCGCGATCACACCCTATTTCTTCAACCTGATCGATCGTGAGGATAAGGACTGCCCTATCCGTAAGCAGTTGATTCCACGCAAAAACGAAATGTCGGTTGCTCCCTGGGAGACTTTGGATCCATTGGCCGAAGACAGCCACCTGGTCGTTCCAGGGTTGGTTCACCGCTATCCCGACCGCGCTCTGTTTTTAGTAACGGATCGCTGTGCGGCCTACTGTCGATATTGCACCCGGAGCCGGCTGGTGAGCAATAGCCAGGGCTACGACTTTCATCCACAAATTGAACAAGCCTTCGAATACCTGGAAAAAACACCAGAAATCCGGGATGTACTTATAAGTGGAGGTGATCCACTCTTATTATCAGATAAAAAGATCGATTACCTCCTCAGCCGGCTTC
>JAPUIL010000704.1 GCA_027297085.1 Verrucomicrobiota bacterium
CCTGTTGGTCATTCCAGCTGTCACTCTGGCTCTGACAGAGTTTGTTATAATTCCTAGACTTCAATCGAGCATGGGCACCAGCGATAATAATGCCCAAGCCGATTCGAGGCATGGCTCCTCCGGGGGTGGTCATTCCACCTCCAGTGGAGGGGGCCATTCCGCTGGAGGTGGCGATGACCACCTTGGCCCGGGTGCCTCGTATGAGTTCGAAGATGTTATCTGTAATCTGTCGGGCACGATGGGTACTCGCTTCCTGAAGGTCAGCTTTGAAGTGGCCGGTAGCGATCTGGAATTGTCGAGCATGATTAAGAGGAAAAAACCGCGTATTAAGGATGCTATCATCACCACACTTTCGAGCAAAACCATTCAAGACATCGAAGTGCCTGGCGGACGCAATGCATTAAGAGTTGCCTTGATAAGTGCGATCAACCAAGCCATTGGTTTCGCTGTCGTCGAGGAGCTTTTTTTCACTGAATTCATCATCCAATAAATCAGCGTGTCCGAAGAAGATAAAGATGCAAAATTAGAAGCCACCGGCGTTCTCAACGAGGGGGATGCCGACTCGTTGCTGAGTGAGGCGAAAAAGGATTCTCTGCCCGGAAATAAGAGACGGTCTGTCGTCATTTCCCCGGAAGGCATACGTCTGGGCTCGGACCAAAAAGTATCCAGCCAACGCCATGATTTCATAAATTCCGCGTCGATGAGCGATGGCGAGGTGGAGCGCCTGCGTCGAATGCATAAGGAGATGATCTCTACGCTGGAAGCCCAGGTCTCGCTGTTTCTTCGTTCCGAGGTGTCCATGACTTTTACTTCATTGGAAATAATCGAATACGGGAAAGTCATACAAAAATTGGAAAAGCCTACGCATCTTGCTCTTTTCCGGGCGGATCCATTACCGGGTATCGGATTTTTGGAAATCAGCCCACGCCTGGCTCTTTCGACGGTTAATAAAGTGCTGGGCGGAATAGGCAAACCGCTGAAGGAAGAGCGTCACCTGACCAAGATTGAAACTGATTTGATTGAGGAGTTTATCCTTATCCTGATCCAGGATTGGTTAGGACAGTGGCGATACGAGACCACTCCTGTTCCTTCCATTGTGGGCCACGAAGTTGTGCCCTCGACTTTGCAGATCTGCGAGCCCAACACCTCCATGCTCCAATTCACTTTGGATGTGACTATTCGGGAAAGCAGTGGGCGAATCCAGGTGGTTGTTCCACTGTTTATGATCGAACCCATGGTGCGCCATCTGGAGAGTCAACGTTTAACCAAGGTTGAGCCAACAACTCCAACCCGCTTGCCATCCTGGCAGCAAAGGTATGGGGACGTCCCGCTCTCCGCCGAGGTTACCGTTTCTGCAGGCCCTATGAAAGTACGGGAGTTCAAAAACTTAAAAGTTGGAGATACAATAACCCTGCCCGAAGGCTGCATGGAACAAGCCATCCTTCGATTGGAGAGGAAGCCTCTTTTTGAAGGTAAATTTGGAGTCGATAACGGAAAAATGGCATTGTGCATTCAAAGTAAACTTCAATCATAACGATATCTATGGACGCATCTGAAACACCTCCCAAAGAATCCGGTCCCGCCGAAGGCAATCTCGACCTCATACTTGACGTAGAGATGGAGGTCTCCGTGCAGCTCGGATCCTGTACCATGACTATGGGCGAGGTTCTAAACCTCAGTGCCGGTGACGTTGTGCAACTCCAGCAGAAGAAAAGTGAGCCCGTGCTGCTCTGTCTGAATGACAAAGTAGTGGCCAGGGGCGAGGTGGTTGTCGTTGAAGACAATCTGGGCATAAAAATTACGGAGATGCTCAATTCATGACTCTGCCGTTTATTATCGCGGACCTGCTCAAAGACGCGCCCCTTAATTCAGGCGGATGGAGTGGGGGCGGTAGCAGCTCAGTACTCATCGTTCTCTTTTTACTGCTCATAGGCAGTTCGTTTGCGGTTTGGATTTTCTTCAAGCGTGGAACTTTTACGCGTATGAAGGGGGGCGAGCAGCTCCAGATTCTTGAGACTCGCGCCCTGGGTGGCCGTCAATTTCTCTTGGTAGCCCGCCATAGCAACCAAAAATTTCTCCTGGGCGTCTGCCCTGGCAGGATCGATTACCTTTGTCCGCTCGAAAGTGGTTCCGATTTTGATTCGGATGAAACGTTTGAGACGGTATTACAAGAAAAGAATTCGCCAAACAAACCGTCATGAAATCCTTTTGGCCGAGGCTTCTTCCCTATATACTACTGGGGCTGACTCTCTGTATTGCCAGCGATCTGGTGGCTCAGGATAATGCAGATGCACCTGGTTCTTCACCTGGAATAGATATCTCAGTGCGTCTCGGTCAAGAAGGCGGCGGAGACGATGTTTCGGTAGCTATTCAGCTGGTTGTGCTGATGACCCTGCTGTCGCTCGCGCCAGCGATCGTACTATTGATGACGAGCTTTATGCGCATCATTATTGTCCTGGGGTTTTTAAGAAACGCCTTGGGCCTCCAGTCGGTGCCTCCGACTCAAGTACTTGTTGGGATGTCAGTGTTCCTCTCATTTTTTCTCATGATGCCGGTGGGCGAGCGCATCCAGGCCGAGGCTCTGGAGCCATTCCAGGCTGGCGACATTACCAGTATCGAGGCATTTAATCTGGCGAGCAAACCCTTGGCGGATTTCATGCTCAAGCAGACTCGGACGGAGGATATCGAATTCTTTCTCAGCATCGCCAATATGCCCCCGACCTCGGTCGATGATTTGCCAATGCGTATCATCGTTCCCTCCTTTATTCTCAGTGAATTAAGGACAGCCTTTCAAATGGGCTTCCTGATATTCCTCCCTTTTCTGGTTGTTGATTTCATCGTAGCCACCGTGCTGATGGCTATGGGGATGATGATGATGCCGCCGGTCATTGTTTCGTTACCCTTCAAAATTCTTCTCTTTGTGATGGTGGACGGTTGGTATCTGATCATCCGCTCACTTGTTACCAGTTTCTAAGGGAGAACGGACATGAGTGTAGAATACATTATCGAACTGTTCCGGGAAATGCTGACCACGGCACTGATTATAGTCTTGCCGCTGTTGGGCACCGCCATGTTTGTCGGCGTGGTCATCAGTTTAGTCCAAGCGGTTACGAGTATTCAGGAGCAGACCCTTTCGTTCGTTCCCAAGCTTTTTGCGGTGGTCGCCGTCATGATGTTCACCGCTTTCTGGATGGTTGAGGTTATCCTTACTTTCACAGTCGAGATTTTCAACCGCATGTCGAACATGGCTGGCGGTTAAAAATCTCATTTATCCGCATGCCGATACCTGATCCAGAACTCCTGCTGCATGCGGCAGCAATTTTCTTTCGGGCAGGAACCTTTTTGCTGCTTCTTCCCATGTTCGGCCGTCCGGTTCCGGTTACGGTACGTACGACGATGGCCATCTTTTTGGTTATTTTCGCCGTTCCGCTTTCCAGTCCTGCTCCTGAGCTGGTGCTTCCAGGGCATTGGTCGGGACTCGTACTGATCGCCGTGAGGGAAAGCTTTATTGGATTTATGCTGGGATTCGGTGTATCCGTCATCTTCTACATCTGCCAGGTCGCGGGAAAGTTCATCTCCATGCAGATCGGCTTGATGCAGAGCAATCTCTTCAATCCCCTGATGAATGAGCAGGAAAGCGTTCTTGGAACGGGGATGACCATGATGTCCATTGTGTTGATCTTCATCCTCAATATACACCACCTGATCATCTACGCTTTCATCCGCAGTCTTACCATAGCTCCACCCGGAGTGAGTGCTTTTAGTGGAGCTTCAGCGGAACAGGTTGTAGGGGGAATCGGCAATATTTTCCTAATTTCTACCCAAATGGCGGCGCCCTTGATCGCCGTTAATTATATTGTGACCTTAGCGTTTGCTATTTTAGGAAGAGCTGTACCTAGCATGAACGTTTTGATTCTCAGCTTTGGTGTCCGAGTTTTTGCGGGAATTTCTGTTTTGATTCTAATTTTTATAGTTATGGCCCAGTTTTTGCTCAGTGTAATTCATGATACACCAGAGCGGATGCTGCAATTTCTGCCGATTCGCTGATTCAACTATGAAACAGGACGAACAGAATGGCCGAGGAACAAGATAAATCCTCGAAAACCGAACAGCCGAGCGTTAAGCGTCTGGATGAAGCCCGCAAATCTGGCAATTTCGCCCGGGCGGAGGAAGTCCAGGTCGTTTTTGGCCTGATGGCCGCGTTTATAGTGCTGTTTTTCTATGCCAAGAACCTTGGGAGTTCGATGGCCATGAACATGCAGGGAATTTTGAGTAATCTTGGGGAATTTCCGTTTAACCGCACGATGGTAATTACAACCGGACGTGACGGACTGGCCGCCATGCTCTTTCTTATCTCGCCTGTGTGTGCCGCTGGAGTCTTCGCCGGTATTCTGGGAGGCGGTTTGCAGAGTGGATTTCGACTTTCGCCCAAAGCTCTCAAATTTAAGGGCAAGAAGCTCAACCCTATCAATGGAATCAAGGAAAAGTATGGCAAGCAGGCCTACGTGAAATTTTGCCTCGACCTGCTTAAACTGCTGGCCATTGGGGGAGTTATTACCTACAGCATCTTTCGGGTTATCCAGCATCCAATCTTTTACACGCGGATCGAGATTCTCGATATTGGCCGATTCCTTTTGGAGGCTACCCTGTATATATTGGCCTTGCTCATTCTGGCAATGGGTCTCATCGCGCTAATCCATTTTTTGTATCAAAAGCAAAAAGTGCACAAGGACCTGATGATGACTCGTCAGGAAGTAAAGGACGAGACGAAGCAGCAGGAAGGTGACCACACGGTTAAGAGTGCTCGCCGCCAGTTGGCCCACCGCCTCATGGAACGGCAAATGTTTGCCGCTATTCCAGGTGCGGATGTGGTGGTGACCAATCCGACTCACTACGCCGTGGCATTGCGCTACAATCGATCGGTCGATTCAGCGCCGATGGTTCTGGCCAAAGGTCGCAACCTGATTGCCCAGAACATTAAGCGTATCGCGCGTGAGCATGGTGTTCCGATCATTGAAAACAAACCAGCCGCTCAGGCGCTTTATAAGATTGGACAGACCGGGAAACCCATTCCGCCACAAGTGTTTAAAATCGTGGCTGAGGTTTTGGCCTATGTTTATCGAACACACCGCAACTTTTTCGCGCAACGAAAGCGCACATTGAAATAGACCACCATGGCCCAGACAAACAACAGTAGCAGTCGCTTCATGCGGGCAATCCAGAATGGGGATTACCTCCTTGCAGCGGCATTGTTTACAGTGGTGATCGTGCTCATCCTGCCAGTTCCCAAGGCGATTCTCGACAGCTTGCTTGCGCTCAGCATCGGCTTTTCAGTTCTGATTTTATTGGTCATCATTTACGTCCGCGAGCCGGTGCAGCTTTCGGTGTTCCCTTCAGTCCTTCTGATTGCGACCCTGTACAGGCTGGCGCTCAATGTCGCTTCAACGCGGCTTATTCTTTTGGATGGAGATGCAGGAAAGATCATCTCGTCATTCGGACAATTTGTCGTGGGTGGCAATTACGTGGTCGGGGGGGTCATATTCCTCATCCTGGTAATCGTTAATTTCCTGGTTATTACCAAAGGTGCTGGTCGAATAGCCGAAGTAGCTGCCCGTTTCACACTCGACGCCATGCCCGGTAAGCAAATGGCCATCGATGCCGAGCTCAACGCAGGCATTATCGATGAGACCACCGCGCAGAAGCGTCGCGAAAAGATACAACAGGAAGCTGACTTCTACGGTAAGATGGACGGTGCGAGCAAGTTCGTCCGCGGAGATGCTATCGCCGGTATTCTCATAACGTTGATCAATGTAATTGCAGGCTTTGGCATTGGCATGCTGCAGCGCGGGATGACGTTGCAGGAAAGTCTCAAACTCTACACGTTGCTTTCTATTGGTGATGGTCTGGTTTCCCAAATCCCTGCTTTGATTCTCTCTCTGGCTGCCGGTCTCCTTATTACCCGTGCATCCGGACGGCAGAATCTGGGTAGCAGCTTAGCGCGTCAATTGGGGTTTTATCCGCGTGCTCTTGGTATCCTTGGTGGCATTCTATTTTTCTTTGCCGTCTTGCCGGGCATGCCACGCATTCCTTTTGTTACTTTAGGCGGCCTGTCCATCGCGATGGCTGTCTTGATGAAGCGTCGCAATCTTGATGCCACTCGTTTCTCGAGCCTGCTCGATGAAGCGGAGTCGGATGAGGATGCAAACACTCCCTTGCCAGTGGGTGGGGCGACTCAGGGCTCAGGCGCCACTGCCGGGGAAGGCGATGCAGAAGAAGCACCTAGTGTTTCGCCACCTGTAAACGAGGAACTCCAGAAACTGGTGAATATCGACGTGATATCGATTGAGCTTGGTTACTCGTTGTTGCGCTTGGCGGATGAGAGTAAGGGCGGTGACTTAATCGACCGTATCACCGGTCTTCGAAAAAGTTTTGCCCGCGAGATGGGTCTAGTGCTTCCGACGGTTGCAGTGCGTGACAATTTTGAACTGGAGGCTAACGATTACAGATTCCTGCTTCGTGGTAAGTCTGTGGCTCAGGGACGTTTACTTCCGAACCGCTCGCTGGCCATGAATGTCAGCAACAGTACGGTCAAGATTCCCGGTGAGAAGACCAAGGAACCGGTCTTCGGACTCGATGCTATCTGGGTCGATGAAAACGGTAGGAAGACCGCCGAAATGAACGGCTTTACCGTGGTTGATTCGACCTCAGTACTTTGTACTCATCTCTCGGAAACTTTCCGTACCTACGCAGGCGAGGTACTCGACCGGCAAGCGGTACAAAAGATGATCGATCACGTGAAGGAGAACCATCCAGCACTGATCGACGAGCTCTTCCCTGATTTGGTTTCTATCGGCATCGTGCAAGGTGTACTTTCCAACCTGTTACGCGAAGGAGTATCCATTCGTAACCTCAATTTGATTTTGGAAAGCATTGGGGATATGGCTCCTCATTCTAAGAATGTGAACGATCTCTCAGAACACACCCGGCGACGGCTCGCGCCCTACATTGTGGATCAATATGAATATCGGCCGGGCTTTGTGAAAGCGATCACCTTGGATCCAAAGCTCGAGCAGTTTTTACTTTCCCGAGTTCAGCGGACTCAATTTGAAGTCAGTCTAACCATAGACCCGAATACCGCGCACGAAGTATTGTCTTGCATAACTCGTTTAATGTCGGAAATGAACACCGAAGGTTACACACCGGTGATCGTGGTCATGCATGAGTTGCGCCTCGCCTTTAAACGCTTTTTCGAATCAACCCTGCCACGCTTGGTGGTCATCTCTTATCAGGAAATTCCCGTCAATACGGAAATTGAAAACTACGGGATCATACCCGCGCCGATGCTCAAGGAGGAGACGACTCCTGAACCGGCGAAAACTGAAGTCACCGTATGAAGACCCAAGCTAGAGAAATACGTTTTATCGCAAAATCCGCTCATGAAGCGGCGGATCATGTCCGTCGTGAACTGGGACCTGAGGCGCAAGTAATTTCTGTGCGCCAGGTGACCGGATCGGGATTACAGCGGTTTCTCAAAGCGCCTCAATTGGAGATTGTTGCCCGGGAATTTGAAGTTCAACCAGAGGTCGCAACTCCCCATTCAGAACCTCAGGGGATCAAGGAACCTGCATCGGTTGAAATCCCGGTAATAGCCAGATCAACGAAGCCTTCCCTGTCCTGTGGCGACCTGCTCGCGCGGGCCGGATTTTCGCTCGCTCTTATGGCTCGGCTCGAAGGGGCTGAGGCCTGGCGTGAGATTCAAAGTCTTTCCGTAGAGCAGGGGTTGCCGCGCGCGATCTCCTGGCTGCACAACTACCGCTCATCTCTTGTGAAAACCGAACGGCCCAGCCGTATCGCCTTTCTGGGTGGCCCAGGTTCAGGTAAAACAACTTCACTTTGCAAATACCTCGCCCGCGAGGTCTTCATCCATGGTAAAAAACCGGAAGTACTCCGCTTGGAAGTCGACAAGCCACATCTGGACAATGGACTTTCTCTTTATTGCGATATTCTGGGTGTGCGCTGCCTGGAGGACCCCTCCGAAGTAGGTTTTTCCAGCGAGCAGCCTGTATTAGTGGATGTGCCGGGCTTTTTATTGCATGCCGACAACGAGAAAGAACGTATTCGTGAGGCGTTGGACGCCATCGAGGTGACCGGACGCGTACTGGTGCTGAATGCTGCTTACGAGGCTTCCGTTATGCAACGTTTTACCCAGGATGGAGCAGATATCGGTGCAAATTTCCAAGTTCTCACTCACCTCGATGAGTTG
>JAPUIL010000705.1 GCA_027297085.1 Verrucomicrobiota bacterium
CACTTAAGGCCGCTATATGCGAATCTACGGTCCATTTCCTTTCTTTCGAGGGTTCGAGGGGGTCAAACCTTAAATCCCGCATTGGCATGCACGATTGCAAGGAATGACCCCGAAGCCGGTCTTGCTCCGATATTTGACAAAAAACCGCTTCAGTGAGTGCCATTCGGGTTACAGGGCCTATAGGATCCGGTGCTCGAGAGATGCTATCAATTCCATAAGAAAATGATTATTGCCCTGAATCTCCATGCAAAGATTTCTAGCTTTCCCTGTGAGTGATTTCGCCTGCTCACGTGCACCTTCAATACCGTACAATTTTATATAAGTGGTTTTTTCGTTTTCCTGGTCTGAGCCGGTAGGTTTCCCCAGAATCTGGTTATCCGAGGTTGCATCCAGGATGTCATCGAGGATTTGAAAGCTTAGTCCGACGCATTTTCCTATTTCGCTGAGCATCGCTATTTCTTGCTCGGCGGCCTTTCCAATACGGGCACCCATTGTCATAGCGGAGGTAATCAGCGCTGCAGTTTTGTTCAGATGAATATAGCCGAGCTGCTCTTTCGTGTAGTCGGAGTGTTCACCCAGAATATCTTCCATCTGTCCACCGATAAGGCGTTGGCTTCCGGCTGCGGAGCTCAGATCTAGGATCAGGTCTTTGGCCAGTGCTGAATCTTTCTGGTAGGCTTTTGCCAGGATCTCAAAGGCAAGAGTAAGGAGTGCATCTCCAGCTAGAAGGGCGGTTGGTTCATCAAATTGTTTGTGGCAGGTGGGCTTGCCCCGGCGTAGATCGCTGTTGTCAATAGTCGGCAAGTCGTCGTGGATCAGCGAATAGGTATGGATGCACTCCAGGGCAACGGCGGCTGGTAGAGGATCCTCGATTGTTTGGAAGAGCTCGGCCACAGCCAGGACGATTATGGGGCGAAGACGTTTGCCACCAGCCTCCAGACTGTAGCGCATGGCAGCATGCAAATGAGAAGGTGCTGTGTCCTTAGATGGAACCCATTGGCCGATTCCGCTTTCAACGCGTTTTTGGAAAGTGTTAAGCGTTGCTTTAAAATCCATAACGATAAATATCCTGAAATTTAGAAAAGATGTATTATGGACACGATTGAGCAAGTTTGGGGTAAAGTATTCAATGCCGCTGGGGCATGGCCCAAAATATTGATTGGTACCTGCCTATCGCTGATACCCATTGTGAATTTCTTTGCATTGGGTTACCTTTACCGGACGACTGCGCTGGTCAAGTCTGGAGCACCATTTATGTTTCCGGAATGGGACCGTTGGAAAGATCTATTCACGGATGGTCTAAAGTTTTTGGTGCTCATGTTGGTCTGGATAGCAATCCCTATGCTGATAGGGCAGTTCATCTCCATGATCGTGGGGGTTGTATCGCATGAACTGGGGCGTATACCCTTTATGGCCAGCATCCCGATCGGCATTCAGCTGTTTTCTGCCAGTCTTTACCGATATCAGAATTTTGAATCCTTCAAGGATGCTATGGACCTGCCGTTGATCATGCGGGTCTATTTGAGAACCATTAGTTATGGTTTGCTTCCGCTCTTGGGATTCTGCGGGATTCTATGGATTTTGGGGCCTTTGTGTTTCCTGGCGCTGTTTACCATAAGTCTTGTCGTTTTGGTGTTTTTCACCTCACTTTACCGCGCTATTGAATTTGGTACGCTCTAGTCTGGAGCGGTTAGACACACTTTCTGGTAAAAAATCTTATAAGAATCATGCCCAATTACGATTATGTATGCACCTCCTGTGGGGAGGAATTTGAGTTCTTCCAGTCAATGAACGACAATCCACTCACGCAATGTCCATCTTGTGAAGAACACACCCTCAAACGCAAAATTGGTAGTGGCGCTGGAATCATCTTCAAAGGAAGTGGTTTTTATGAAACCGATTATAAAAGGACTTCCAAGGATTCTGAACCGTCTGAGCCAAAGAAAGAGTCGAGTAAGAAATCTTCAGAAGGCGGGAGTAGCAATTCGGATGAAAGCGGCAGTGCCTCTCAATCCGATAATTAGTTATGTCCTCTGAAGAATCCCCCGATCTATCCACTGCAATCAAACTTTTGGCCAATGCCATTATTGGCGCCCTCATAGGCTGCTTTATAGCTGCTGCCTATTTGGTCACCACGCCGGTTATGGAAGTAACCTTTCTTCCGGACCAAATCGAACCAGCCATGCATTACGTTCTGAAAGGACGGACGGCTGGAGGTGATTCCTGGAAATACAAAGCTACAGAATTGCAGGGCGGCAAGAGTGAGGTAACGTTCCTCGAAACCGATATGAATCGGTGGGCATCCTCTTTTTCCACGGACTATCCGGAAGAGAAACCCAGCATTTATCTTGAGCCTCAAAGACCAATTTTTCGTTTAGAGGGAGATAAACTCCTAATCTCCGCAGCAGCCGAAACTGGATTTGGTGCCTGGCACAAGCTGGTGATTCTCTCCTTGGAAGGTGACTTTGTTCCCGATGCGGGAGCTTTGCAAGTTGAGCCTGACAAATTCTATATCGGTTCTCTTCGACTACCTGGACCAGTGAAAGATTTCGTTTGGAAACGGATCTCCAGGGCGTATATCTTGGATGACGAATTTCAATCCCTGTGGTCTTCCATCGAGTCAGCCAATATTCACGAGTCTCAACTGATTCTTACTGCCAAGTAATAAGTAGGATCGGGAAAGGCTTTGCCTTGCTATCTCTGAGTTTAATCTGGTCGATCGTCAGCCAGGTCACGATTGCGGCGGCTGATCCAGACAAACTCCAATGGATAAAAAACCGGTACTGCGACTTTGTGGGCCCGGATTTAGTAAAGCTTCAGGAAGTGGAGCGGTTAAGCCAGATCATTCTTGCCGGTTGTGTAGCTAGTTTCGATTGGCCGGAAGAATTTCCTCAACCTCTCCTGGTGAAGGTTTCCGATCAGGGGATTCCGCAGGTAAATCGCAGCCCGACGGGTAATGTTACGCTCAACCTCGTGAAGAATTTGGATTGGGACCAGAATGCGGAATGGTTAACACGCGCACTTGTTTCGCGCTATGGGTTGTGGAAAGGAAATGCCACTCCTCCTCCCCTTTGGTTGGTTCACTCGATAATAGTCGAAGGATCCCTGCATACGAAACCTCAAGTGCGGAATTTGCTGTTGCGACGATTGCAGGGCCAAACGGTTCCTTCCTTGGCCCAACGAATTCAGACCTACGATCGCACTACTGACCCGGGGTGGGACTTTCTTCTCTACCGATTTCTTAAATCAGGTGGGCTTGAAAGCTCGTTATTTGTTCAACGGCTGGAGCAATTTTGGACCCATGGGTATGACTGGACCCAATTGAGTCTGTTCTTTTTGCCTCGGTATACGGACTTAAACGGAGCGGAACTGGAGTTGTTGTGGCGCACTTTTGTCAGCGATTCCTTTGCTACCGAGTCATCAGTCTGCTTGTCGGAGACGGCCTCCTTGGAAGCTTTGGAAACTTTGGCAAAGATAGAAGTGTTGCGAAACCAGCAATTGGAAATTCTCACTCCTGATACCTGGTTTCTCTATCGAAGTGATGTGCTGGCCCAAAAATGGTTTAGGCGGAAACAATCGGACCTGGAAGTATTGGCCATTTCAATACATCCTTATTACTTTAACGCCTGCCATTCGCTTAACCAATTATTCCTGGCGTTGGATAATGAAGATCTGGATGGGTACAGGGAGTATGCCCAGAAGTGGAATCAGGACATGCTGGACGCGCAGCAATTGTCCTTCGAAACGGACCGTCTATTAAAACGGGTTTGTTACTGACCCGAAATTCTCACCAAATGCGCACAAATGAGGTAAGGTGGTGAAAATGAACGACTGGCGAGTTTCATGCAAATTACACTCTGTAAATATCCGTTTTGCACGCATTTTCGGGCTGACATGCCGAGTGTTCCTCCCTCCCGGCTTTGTTACGCACAGGTGTG
>JAPUIL010000706.1 GCA_027297085.1 Verrucomicrobiota bacterium
GCGTTTCAACGGCTGTGATACCGGGAATATCGGGAATCAAATAAGCTGCTCCGTGTATGCGGTCAAAGTCGGGAGTCGAGTATATATAGGCAAGCAAGGTCTGAAAACGGCAGGCACGGGCTGATAAAGAGCGGTCCACCATTTTTCTGGGTTGACTGGTCTCATCGAGGAGATCCTGGACTATCACTGTCTGGTGGTCGATGATCCGCTGGATTTCAATCACCGAGATGCGCATGCTGTTTTTATAACCCAGCAAAACGATCTCGTCGTTTTTTAAACCTTTGTACCTTGCTTTTTCCCAACTCTCGAAGAGCGTTTCGCCTGCTTCATCGACCTCCCGGTGCAAGGTATTTACAAAATTTCCGGTTAGCTTAAATTCCTCTTTTCCATTGCGATGAAGCGCTTCAGCCAGCTGATTTTCAAAATAGGGGTGATCGATGCCTCGCTTGAATAGGATGTTATCCACCTTTTCTTCAATTTCCAGCAGTTGACCATAATTATCCGGATTGTAAGGGCTGAATTGGCAACTGGCCGGGCACGGGTATTTGCTATGGCGGTTGGCCCCGCAATCAGCGGAATCGATCACCGTATCCAAGGCCGGGCATTGCCGCTTCTTGTTCTTTTTGCTCATTGAGACAACCTGCTAGAAACGAACCTGGTGAAGCGCAAACGTAATTTCAAAGATCAGGGAATTTCAGATCTCGAGTTGTTCCTGGGGATCGCGTGGAGAACTTCCGGCTGAGCCTGTCAATCCGATGGCTTGGAAGCCTTTGGAGGAGAGGGTGCGGCCTTGGGGGGTGCGTTGGAGGTAGCCTTCCTGAATGAGGAATGGTTCGTGGACTTCAGCCAGGGTGTCTTCTTCTTCACCTACAGCGACAGCCAAAGTGTTCAACCCGACGGGGCCGCCACCGTAATTTGTGGCCATAATGCGCATGAGCCGCTTATCCATTTCGTCCAGGCCATTGGAATCGATTTCTAATAACTCCAGAGCAGCCTGGGCCATTTTCAAAGTGATGATGCCATCGCCGCGTTGTTGGGCGTAGTCGCGAATGAAGTGAACGAGATTATTGGCTATGCGAGGAGTGCCTCGCGCCCTGCTGGCAATTTCGCGGGTACCGTCTTTTTTGGCGGGAATCTTGAGGAGTTCACAGGACCGTACCACGATGGTGTTCAGGTCGTCGTGGTCATAATAATCGAGTCGCGTTTGCAGGGTGAAGCGTGAGCGGAGGGGGGCGGTGAGCATGCCCATACGCGTGGTGGCACCTACGAGCGTAAAACGAGGTATGTTCAATCTAACGCTACGAGCGTTGGGTCCCTGGTCGATCATGATATCGATCCGGAAGTCTTCCATAGCCGAGTAGAGATACTCCTCTACTGTTTTGGAGATGCGGTGGATCTCGTCGATAAAGAGCAGGTCTCCTTCCTCGAGGTTGGTAAGCAGGCCGGCGAGGTCTCCCGGCTTTTCGATGATGGGTCCGGAGGTGATGCGTACGGTGCGCTCCATCTCGGTACCGAGAATGAGAGCGAGAGTGGTTTTGCCAAGGCCAGGAGGTCCACTAAATAGAATGTGGTTCAGAGCATCGCCCCGATCACGGGCTGCACCCACCATGATCTGAAGGCGTTCCAGTGTTTTCACCTGGCCTGTAAAATCGTCGAAGCTAAGAGGCCGCAGTGTGTTATCACTGACAGTGTTTCTGTCTTCCAGGGCGCTCTGGAAAAAATGCATGCCCTTGTCGGGCGCTTCTGAAATTCCTTCGTCCAAGGATCAGGCAGCTTCGGGGTTTAAGTCTTTTGGCATATCTTTCTCTGGCAGGCGGTCAATGACCGCCCCCACGGCCCGGAGTTTGGTATCGATCTTGTCGTATCCGCGGTCCAGGTGGTAAATCCGCAGGACCCAGGTGACTCCTTCGGCAACGAGGCCGGCCAGAATCAATGCGGCACTGGCCCGGAGGTCTGAAGCCATGACGGGTGCGCCGGAAAGTTTTGGCTGTCCCTTTACGATAGCATTGGGCCCTTCGATGGCGATGTCGGCTCCCATACGTTGCAGTTCGGGTACATGCATGAAGCGATTAGGAAAAATTTTCTCTGTGATGATACTGATGCCGGGTGTGATGGCCATGAGGCTGCACATCTGTGCCTGGATGTCTGTGGCGAAACCAGGGTGGGGGTGGGTGACCACATCGACCGGTTTCAAAGGTTTGCCGCTCTTGCTAACAGTAATGGAGTTTTCGGAATTTATCTGAAGGGGAACACCTGTTTCCTTCAGCTTATCGATCAGGGCGGTCATGTCGGATACCCGGAGGTCGGTGACTGTCAGGTCCTTGCCAGCCAAAGCACCGGCTATGAGGAAGGTGCCGGCTTCTATGCGATCAGGCAAAATCCGGTAAGTGCAGCCGCCTAGCCGTTCCACGCCTTGAATGGTGAGGGTGGGGCTGCCAATGCCTTCGATGTTGGCTCCCATGCTCACCAGCATGTTGCAGAGATCGACCACTTCCGGTTCGCAAGCGGCGCATTCGATGACAGTTTTTCCCGGTGTTAAAACCGAGGCCATGAGGACGTTGGCTGTACCCGTGACGGTGCTGCCGTGGCGGCCTCCCAGAAAGATTAGATTTCCCGAGGCTTTGATTGCGTCGAGGAAGACGTATCCCCGGTCGATATTTACGTCCATGCCAAGGCCAGCAAAGCCTTTGAGGTGCATGTCGATAGGGCGGGGTCCGATGATGCAACCGCCCGGCAGAGAGATTTCCGCTTTCTTAAGGCGACCGGCCAGTGGCCCCATCAAGCAGACAGACGCACGCATTTTACGAACTAGATTGTAGGGTGCACGGTGGCTAATATTTGCCGCGGTAATTTTCCATGTTGTGGGATCGGTTTGTTCCACTTCGGCCCCGAGGTACTCGAGGATTTGAGCCATGAAGCGAATGTCGCTCAGGTTTGGCACATTTTCCAGTACACAGGTTTCTTCCGTGAGCAGGGTGGCAGCAAAGATAGGCAGCGCGGCGTTCTTGGCACCGCTAACTGAAATGGAGCCGCTGAGGGGATTGCCTCCCTCAATTCGCATTACGTCCATAGTACCGTTGGGTGAGTGGTGCTAGGAGGCGCTGGGTGGGTTGTCCGATTTTGGCGAGGATCCTGCTTGCCTGTTCCCGGGATTTGGACGCCTTCTTCTGCGACGGCGCGGACGCTTCTTGGCAAATTGTTTTTGGGGTCCGTTCTCAGACTTTTGCTGATCACCACGATCTCCTTCGCGGTCGCCCTGGCCTTGAGGCCGGTTACCTTGGTTGTACTTTCTACGACGTGGACGATGGTTGCGGCGATAATTCCCTTTCTCGGGTTCCTCCTCCTTGATACCAAAAAGGCCTTTGATGGAGGAAATGATCGATCCGATCAGGCCTTTCTTTTCAGGGGTCTTTCCAGGGGCTGATCGATTTTGATGGTTTTGACGTTGCTGATTGTTATCGCGGTTTCTCGCCTCGCCGTCCCGATTTTGGTTGCGGTTGCGATTACGGTGTCGATTTCTATTCCGGTTCTGATTTCGATTGCGGTTCGGAGAACCTTCTCCCTCCCGATTATCGTCGCTATGCCCACGCTGGTACCGATTTTGATTTTGCCTGGGCGGCCTTTGCTGCCTTTCGGTGGCAGAATCTTGGCGATTTTCCCCTTTGGAATCAGAGGCTGGCTCACTGCGGTGTTCAGGAGTTCCCTGAACAGGTTTCGCAGATTCTGGTTGTGGCGCCCTGTTTGGACGTGGTCCGGCAGACTTTCTTTCGCTGTGATAGCGGGAGCGCCTTCGTGGACTGGGTTTGTTTACTGAAGCGGGAGTCGGCGGAGTCGGAATATGATGTTGATTTGACTGTGGTGGAGCTGAAAACGAATCGGAATTCAGCTCGTAGTCGGTTTTGGTGTTGATGGGTTTGGACTCTTCAAATTCGGGCATTGTAATATCTTATTTTGATGGGTTTTGGATATTTGTATGTGGTCACGGGCTACGGCACTCGGCTGCGTTGGGTTCAAAGGGAGGATAATTGAGCTGTCGATCGTGCGAGTCATTCGCGAAGTGCGTTTTGAATATCCGTTTGGAACGGTAGGTGACTGTGGTTAAAACGGTTAATATTTCAGAAATACCCCATTTTTTTACAAGGTAATAATCTGAGTGATAGGGATTTCTTGCATTCGATTAAGCAGGAAAGCGTTGTGATTGGCCCAGGTTTTTGAAATCGAAGGGCTGAGAATAGGCGAGGGATACTGAATTCGACTTGCGCATGCGGTGGGGTTGGCCAAACCTTCAGACCATGGATAAACTCGAGGAAATTTTTAACCTGCAAGACCAGTTAAATAAGCGAATCGGCGTAAATACGGATGATCTGTCCGAAGAGGAACAGGCCAAGTGGGTACTCAACTACACACGGGCCATGCAGCAGGAAATTGCTGAGTTGATTGATTCGGTGCCTTGGAAGTGGTGGGCTAAATACCAGGATTTTGATAAACAAAACGCGCGAGTAGAGGTCATAGACTTATTCCATTTTTTGATTTCATTGGGTCAGGTCCTTGGAATGACCGCCGATGATGTCTATCAGGCTTATGTTAAAAAGAATGAGGTAAACCACCAGCGACAGGACAGTGGCTACGTTCAAAAAGACGAGGAAGACTCCCGTCACATCTGACCTTGCCGCCCTTAGCCGCGTACTCCCAGGTATCTTAGACCAGTTATGAAACGACATTTTGCCAGGGGTGTGATCCTGCTCTGCTTGAGTGGGATAATGGCATCCGGACAGATTGAAGAACCACGGTTGCCAACTGTGCCGCTTGTAGAAAGTGGAAGCCTTTCTCTTGAACAGATAGCAAGCCGCCGGCTCTGGCAAAGGGAGGCTGCTGACAATGCCTTGCGATCTGGCTTGGCCTCAATTGCAGTGAGTTTGTATGACCAATTGCTCGAAGGAGCCGACCCGGAATCAGCCTTGACCCACGAAGTAGAATTGAACCGGATTTCGGCGTTTATCGCCTTGGGGCAAATGGAAACGGCTGATGGGGCCTTGGGGGAGTTTCGTGGTGTTAAAGATTCTCGTTTTGTCTTACGGCGTGCCATTGTGAGTTTCTTCCTAGGCGACCGCTCATCGGCAGAAACGATAATCCGTGGAGTCTCCGGCGAAGCTATGCAATTGGATGATTTGCCCTGGTACTATTTATTGTTGGGATTGTTTGAGCGTCGGCAGCTTGAAGACTCGGAAGAAAATGCCTATCTTAACCGAGCACGTTTGATGTCGGTTTCACCTGAGCAGCGGGCTCAAATTGACCTTATTATATACAGAACGGTTTTGCTCGAATCCGGTAAGTTGGATGAGAATGACTTGAGACGGCTGAAATTCGTTACGGAATCAGAACTCGAGAAAGGCAACCGGGCCGGATTTCAATTTGCCAAAGAATATGTCATAGCACTTTACACACTTGGCAGGACCGGGGAGGCTGTGCTCACTCTTAAAGACACTTTGCCTCACATTCTCGAAGCAGATTATGATCTGAGGGATGAGTTTCTTCTATTACAGGGTATAATTTTGGGGCGTGAGTCTTCGGCGGGTCGAGACGCATTCAGAACCTTGCTTTCTTCAGGAGTTATCACAGACCTGCGATTGCGCGCTCTTCAAGAGTTGGTTTACTCTGCGTCGAGCTCCGATGATATTGAGAACTTCCTGTCTTTTACCAGTGGTCTCAATCAGGCGCAGCTTCCGAGGGAACTGGTTAACCAGATACTGAATAACCGGGCTCAGTTGCTTTACCGCTCGAAGGACTACGTAGCTTCGGAAGCGGAATGTGGATCGCTCTTGCAAAACGATCCAGACACCGAACTCCGTGAATCTACTCTGCGCTTGCTGGTATTGATCGCTTTTCAGCGCCAGCGGTATCGGACGGCATCGGGCTTGTTAATCGAGCTGAGCGAATTAGTCAGCGATGCCCGGGAAAGGAATCGAATCCAATTGCTGGTTGCCGATTGTTTTTTCAAGGCAGGTGATTTTACCGATGCAGCTGAATCGTATGGTATAGCAATCCGGCAAGAAGACACGGATCGCGGTGTGCTCCTTTTCCAGTGGGTACTCTCTGAAATTAGCGCTGGCAACTTGGAACGGGCAGAGAGTCACATGGAAGCCACTCGAGACGATACATCCATAGATCCAGTCCAGAAATGGAAGGCGCTTTGGAATCTATTGACTGCTCTGCAACGATCCAAAAAAGCGGATAAAGCTTACGATTTATTGAATGCTTGGTTGACTCAGAATGCGAGGGAGGTGCTTCCCGTTTCTCTGTGGGTAAGACTTCTTTGGTTTCGGTGCCAGCTCTCTCTAAAAACGGGTAGCTATGAATCGACCCCAGTTTTGGCTGGCGAGGTATACGCCGCTCTGACCGATGCAAAGGGAAAAATCGATCAGGCGCTAGGCATCAAGGTGTGGAGTCTCACCCAAATTCTTGAAGGCCAGGCCTTGGTTTTTGCCGGCCGGCAGGATGAAGGATTAGAGTTGATGGAAACGGTCCGCCGCGATTATCCCCATACCCGCGCAGCCGCACAAAGTTACCTGGCCGAAGCCCGGTACTATGCATCTGAAAACCGCATGGTCGATGCGCAGCGGAGGTTGATTGAGCTGGCAGACTCCTATTCTGCCAGCGAACTCGCACCCGTTGCGCTCTACGAAGCTGCCTTGCATGCGCTTACACGAGGGACAGAATCCACACAGCGGGAAGCCAACCTCATTCTGAATCGATTGGCGGATAACTATCCGGAGCATCCACTGGTTTTTTACGGACGTCTCAATCAAGGTAATTTGTTGCGGAGTTTTAACGATTTTGGCGGCGCGGAAGTAGTCTTCGAGCAGTTGTTACTTTCTTTTCCGCGGCACAAGGACCGGGCCATAGTGGAAATGGCCCAAGCAGAATGCATCTTGGCGCAAACGGATACTTCACAGGCCCGCTTCGACCAAGCCATCGGCCGTTTCGAACGACTGGCTGAGCTGCCTGATTTACCGATCGATTTGCGGGTCGAGGCGAGCTGGAAGTGGGCTTTTTCTTATGAACGCCGGGATAATCCCGACCGAGTCATTCAGCTCTATTGGTTGGCGATCAATCAATTCCTAATCAATGAGGATCAATCTGAGCATTTGGGATCTACCGGGCGGTATTGGATGTCTAAAATCATCATTTCGCTGGGAGAGGCTTTGGAAGCTCAAGGAGATGTGGAGTCGGCACGACGCGTTTACTCGCTCATTCCCGATCGTGGACTACCGTTCAAAAACCTTGCGGAAGGTAAATTGAGCCGTTTGGCTCAGAAAATAGACTAATTTATGCCTGGCTTTGATCTCAGTTTACTTGAAAAGGGAGGGCCCATTATGTGGGTGCTCCTCTTGATGAGCCTGATCGGATTTCTGATCTTTATCGAGCGGGTGTTGTTTCTCCATCGTGGGCAAATCCGGTCTTCCGAATTTATTACCGGAATCAAAAACATCGTCCGTAAACAACGCTTGGTTGAGGCCTTAACCCTTTGCGAAGAAACACCGGGTCCGGTGCCCAGCCTGGTCAAAGCCAGTTTGTTGCATTTTGGAGAGGATGAGGAAAAGATTCGCTACGA
>JAPUIL010000707.1 GCA_027297085.1 Verrucomicrobiota bacterium
TTGCTTACCTTGAAACAACTCGCCGGTGGTTCAACTGACTACCTTCCTCAATGCGAAATCAAGGATTGGCCCAGCTTCGAAAACCGGGGAATTATGCTCGATGTCTCAAGGAGCAAAGTACCTACCCTTGATACGCTCTTCAATCTTATCGATCAGTTTGCTAATTGGAAAATCAATCAACTCCAACTTTACATTGAGCATGTCTTCGCCTATCATGGACACGAGACCGTATGGAGGGATGCATCTCCATTTACACAAAGCGATTTCCAAAAACTGGATACTTATTGTGATGAACGATTCATCGAGTTGGTGCCAAATTTGAACTGCTTCGGTCACATGCACCGCTGGCTGGTCCATGATGATTACCGGCCACTGGCAGAATGCCCCAATGGAGGAGAGACCGGCCTCGGTTACCGCAAAGAGCCTCAAGGACTATGTCCCTTAGATCCTGGATCCATCGAACTGGCAAAGGACCTGATACATCAAATGGTATCCTGCTTTAAAAGTAATCAGGTCAACGTCGGCTGCGACGAAACAATCGACCTGGGTTATGGGAGAAGCAAAAAATCGGTAGAACAAAAAGGACGGGGACGCGTTTACCTCGAGTACTTACTTAAGATTCAGGAGATTTGTAAAGAAGCTGGGTACTCCATGCAATTTTGGGCGGATATTCTCTTAAAGTACCCAGAACTGATTTCTGAAATCCCGGATGGGTGTACTGCATTGAACTGGGGCTACGAGGCCAACCATCCCTTTGAGAAAGAAACTTTAAGTCTCAAACAATCTGGCAAGCCGTTTTATGTATGCCCCGGAACCTCCTCCTGGAACAGCATAGGGGGACGAACGGCCAATATGATGGAGAATATTCGCAACGCGGCAGAGCAGGGGGAAAAGCATCGGGCCGTCGGGTTCATGACAACTGATTGGGGTGATAATGGGCACTGGCAACCCCTGCTGGCGAGTTATCCGGGGTTTGTCTACGGAGCGAGGATGGCCTGGAGTAATTGTGAAGGCCACACTT
The DNA here is from genome assembly GCA_027297085.1 of Verrucomicrobiota bacterium. Lineage (GTDB taxonomy): Bacteria > Verrucomicrobiota > Verrucomicrobiia > Opitutales > UBA2995 > UBA2995. The sequence goes on from JAPUIL010000707.1 coordinate 1,022, forward strand.
TGGAGACCCTGTTAGATCAATTTGTTTTCCATGCCGAGGGCTGGGGCAAATTACTCCTCGATATTGGCAATGTAGATAAACAAATGGGCATCACCATTCACAACCGTTCCATACTGTTCAACTTGTTGCAAGATGAGGACAAGACCCTGAGGGACAGGCAAGATTTGGAGGTCGTGAAACTTTCCACAACTCTTGCCAGAATCGAGAAATTACAGTCTGCCAAAAACGCACTTGATCCGGCAAAACCGATAGACGGCCTTTTGGAGCAGGAATTCAGTTGGGTAATTAAAATGCTGATACACGCTTGCCGGCGCGGGTTGCAAATTCTTGAGGACATGCATAGTGACTCAATTATAATAAATGCCATTGCTCTGCGTGAGCAGCACAAAACTATCTGGCATGCAAGAAATCGGCCAGGAGGATACGAAGAAAGCAGGGCGTTATTTGATGCTTTGATCAAGCGGTAAAGCCAGAAGGAGCCCTAACCGTAAGTTCTCGAAACAATTAGGCAGTATTCAGTATCCATTTTTTGAATTCAGCCTGCCTCATCCAGGGTGGTAAAAGGGTTCAAATTCTTTGTATAAAAAGTATAAAAACGGGGGGTGCCCCGGTATTAGGTGTGTGGCTCTAAAAATCAGGGGATGCATTGGACGGAAGCTTACTGTTGCCAAACTTTCATCCGTTCACTCCTCGAAATGCTCAAACGAGTATCGACAAGAAATTTACTGATTATCGCTGCCCTGCTAACGGGTACGAGCATTGCTGGCCTGCTATTCCTGCTTCATTCATGGGAAAGTGATCAATTCGCGCTAAAAGTTGAGGCCCAAAACGAGTTAAATCATCGATCGTTCCAGATCGCGCTTGAATCGGAATTTCAGAAAAATCAGACACGCGCTCAATTGTTGGGTGAAGAAGCGGCCATTCGCATCGAGTTGGCGAAAATATTCCAAGCCTCATCACAGGCGAACATGCCATCCACGGACGAGCTACGTGGTCGCATTTTACCCTATTGGAAAAAAATGGCCGCCCGGGCTATTCAGCCTGAATTGAGTATCCACCTTCCTGGAGAACTCGAACCTTTGATTGAATTAAGAGGCGGATGGAGCCACTCAAAACATGAATCTGCAGACCCAGTCGTCCTCAAGAATGCTTTCGAAACGGAAATGCTTTCAAAAGGCCTCGAGCAAACAGAATCCGGAGTCACAATTTCGACGGTAGAACCCATTTATGCGAACAACCCGTTGTCTGGGCAAAGACAACTTATCGGGTTTCTCAGAATAGCGTCCTCTGCCACCCAGATTCTTGAGAGCGTATCGGGCACACCCGAAAAGGGAGACTCGGCCTTGTTGGTTACAGTAACTTCAGAAGAAGAAACTTCGGCAGAAGATTCGGACCGCTTGGTCCGATTGCCGAAACACCCATCCTTACTTTGGCTCAGTGACACCACCGCTCCTACCCTTCGCTTCATCCTTAAGAATTTCGAAGAGTTAAACGAATACCCGGACAATGAATGGCTGGCAATTGCATCTCGTGGTCATTGGTATTCTTTGTCATCATATCCCATAGATTCCGTTATCAGATCAGAAACGCGATTCTTCTACGCCACGTGGAGGGACATCACTCAAGACGTGGCAATGACCAATCAAAATTTTCAGCGTATCCTCTTCTATGCTTTGGGAGGATTTGTTGTATCCGGAATCTTGCTACTCATTCTCTACAGCATATTCAGAACTCGAGTAGAAGAAGCAGTTAAAGCCAAGACCCTGGACCTGAAAAACAAGAACCAGGAATTGGGCATGGCCCGCAAACGAGCCGAACTGCAAGCAAAGGAGGCCGCAAACGCGAGTGAGGCAAAAGGCACCTTCCTGGCTACAATGAGTCACGAAATCCGCACCCCAATGAATGCGGTCATTGGCATGACGGACATGCTCCTGGAAAGCAATCTTACGGCCGAACAAAGAGACTATGCCGAAACCATGCGGAGCAGCAGCGATTCTTTGCTCACCCTGATCAACGACATACTCGACTATTCAAAAATTGAAGCGGGCAAACTCGACCTCGAGCAACGTCCTTTCGACATCGGTCAGTGCCTTGAAGAAGCCTTCGACCAGGTGGCCGGCAAAGCCCATGAAAAAGACCTCGAACTTGGCTACCTCATCGACGAATCCGTGCCCGACACCATAATGGGCGATATTTCCCGCCTCCGCCAGATAATGGTCAACTTGTTAAGCAACGCCTTAAAGTTTACTCACACCGGTGAAGTGCAAGTGACGGTGCGCGCAATCAAACGGGAGCATAATCAATACGAAATCTCGTTTTCGGTGCGCGATACCGGCATTGGAATTCCAGAGCACAGACTTGATCGACTTTTTAAGTCCTTTACTCAAGCCGACAATTCCACGACGCGCCAATACGGAGGAACTGGATTGGGACTGGCGATTTCAAAGCGCCTTGCAGAAATTATGGGCGGGCAGATGACTGTGAAGAGCAAGGTCGACCATGGTTCCACCTTCCGTTTTTCCATCATGGGAAAACCCTTCCCCACCCAAAACAGAATGTATCTGAAACAGAAGGATCCACAACTCACGGGCAAGCGAGTCCTCATAGTGGACGACAACGACATAAATCGCAAACTGCTGCTTGCCCAGACCAAGGCATGGGGGATGAAACCGGAGATCTTTGAATCAGGACCGGAAGCTCTCGCCGAAATCATTAAGGGCGAATCGTATGACTTGGCCCTGCTCGATTTTAAGATGCCCGGCATGGACGGCCGCGAACTGGCCATGAAAATTCAAGAGTTCCGGACGGACAAAGAACTGCCTTTAATACTACTAAGCTCGATTGGCAGTATACTAGAAGAATCTATAACACGCTACTTCACGGAAGTACTTTCAAAGCCGTTGAAGCCAGCTGCATTACACAATGCGCTGCTCTCAGTTATAGATCATAGGCCGAAACAGGTAGTCCCCAACAAAGGAGCTAAAAATGCCCACACTTTTGCTCACGATTATCCCATCAAACTTCTGATAACAGAGGATAATCCCGTGAACCAAAAGGTAGTACTCTTGCTATTGAAAAAACTAGGGTTTACCGACCCCATCACCGTGGCTGTGAACGGACAGGAAGCACTGGACCGGCTCGAAGAGGACTCCTACGACGCGATCCTGATGGATATTCAGATGCCTGTCATGGACGGTTTCGAGGCGACACGACTTATTTGCAAAAAATACCCCCCCACTGAGCGGCCATGGATCATTGCCTTGACGGCTGCTGCCATGGGTGGGGACAAAGAAGCAGCTCTAAAGGAAGGGATGAATGACTTCATTACCAAGCCAGTGAGGACAGAACGGCTGGTGGAAGCATTAAAAAATGTGCCTATTCGCAGCCAAATTCGCAAAAATAGCTAAATATACTGCAACCCCACCGGTGTAATTGGGGTATGAAGAAAAGAGGAGCACGCGTTAAGGGCCGGGGAAGCATGGTTTCCTTTTGACCAGAGACGCGGCACCACCTAAGCACATTAGATTCTTTCATGATACGTCATTTCAGCACTTTACTACTCGGCATATTCTCCCTCATTCAGGTGTCAACTGCGGGCGCCCAGACCCTCGAGTTCCTCGATGTAAAGGAGGCCGTGATCCTGTCACTCCAGCAAAACTTGAGCTTAAGAATTGAAGGGGTTCAGTTATTAAACTCCCAGGAGGAAATCATCATCCAGAAGTCTGAGTTCGACACCACTCTCTTTGCGTCCGGGACACAACGGGGTAGCCGATCCGCGGACTACGGCGAATTCATTGGAGGAAATCAGACTCACAATAGTATGGTTCGAGCAGGAGTCTCCAAGTACTTGAATTCAGGAGCGGAAGTTCAAGTTACCACCAACTATGCAAGAAACAGCAGTGGCGGCTCATCCCAAATTCTTAACCCGGCCCACACCTCCGATGTCGGCCTGTCGCTACGCCAACCGCTTTTGGAAGGTAGGGGATCCGAATACAACCTCATCCCTCTGCTGCAAGCTGGTATAGAGGCCAAACGAGCAGAACTTTTCTTGAAGCGCACTGCCTTGCAGATCATGGAAGTCGCCGAGAGCGCATATTGGGATCTGGCCTATGCACGCGAGGTACAGAAGGTACGTATAGCCAGTCTCGAAGTGGCCGAAAAGCTTCTTGAAGAAAACGAGGAGCGTGAACGAGTCGGACTGGCTACCAATATTGACGTGCTTCAATCCCAGGTATTTCTCGCAACCAGCCGGGAGGCGGTAATCTCCGCGGACGCGCTAATTGATTCCAGTCAGGACCGTCTGTTCAGGCAAATGGGGTCAAATAACTATCCTGAAAGTTCTGTACCCATTAGTCCATTACCGGACATTTCTACCGAGGAGATCGGAACCAGTACTGCTTTGCCCACCATTCTGGCAAACAATCCCAACTACTTGCAACAGCAGCTTAATATCGAATCGTGGGAACTGTCCGTGAAATCAAGACGCAATTCCACCCTGCCCCGAGTCGACCTAATCGCGGGAATAGGTTTTTCGGGTCTTGATGATGGACTGATCGACTCCTATGGAAACACCTTGGAACTAGACGGCTACGACTGGTCGGCCGGAATAGAGTTTAGCGTGCCCTGGGGTCAAAGATCCGATAAGGCACGCTACCAGCAAACCAGGAATAATCTGTATCGCGAACAATTGGTCCTCGAGGACATTGGACAGGATATAAAAGTAATCAATCGTTCAAACTGGAGAAATTGGGTAACAGGCATTGAACGAGTCAAAGCCGCCAAACTATCTCTCGACCTGGCTATCGAGCAATTTGATCGGGAACGAACCAAATACGAAAGCGGTTTGGCTACATTTCGCGAATTACTACAAGCGCGAGAAGATCAGGATGAAGCTAATCTTCGTTACCTCAATTCCATTCTCGGCGCGATAAATGCCCAAATTATAAACATGGCTCTGGATGCCTCGTTGCCACAGCGCTATGGCCTTAGCTGGGAAACTACCGCCAACCTGATTTATCCGCTCGAAGAGACTAATCCTTAGCTCGCAAGTATCAGATTCATTGCCAAATTCGAATGAATCAAAAAAACTCACGATCATGAGATTGTATCTTTTGAGTGAAGCGGATGCCGCTCCGAATAAAAACGATGCCCAGCGCAAACTCACTCCTAAAGGTATCGCATCCCTCGGAAAACTAGCAGAGTTTCTTGAAAAGAAAGGCCTAATGAAGGTGGCTGAAATCCGCCACAGCCCTCTGGTCAGCGCACGCCAAACTGCCGAATACTTTAAGAAAAAAGTCGGTTTAGAGGCAAAATTGCGCGAAGTTCCTCTTCTGGAGCCCTGCGATGACTTCCGAATTCTGGCGGATATTGTAAATAAATCCAAAGAAGACCTGCTTTTGGTAGGGCATAAGCCAAATTTAAGTATGCTAGCCTCCTACCTGCTCACGCGAAACTCGCGGTTGGACCTATTTAGTCTCAGAAAATCAGGACTCATGTACCTGAAAAGAATTGATGCGACTCATACCTTGCCGGGATGGGATTTCAACTGGCAACTGAGGTGGCTCATCGTTCCAGGGATTTTGAAGAAAATGTAGCATGTCCGAGTAGACGTTTTCTCCCCCTGCATTCCAGTTCGTATAGGGACAACGTCTTGGATGGTCTAGCTTGTAATTAGAGGTTCAATACCTCGAGAACAATTGATTAACAAAGTTAATAAGGCTGTTAACTTCTTTTAATTTAGTGACTTAGAGAAGCGTTTTCTGTTTATATCTACACAATTATAGCTAAGTTATTTTTCTAAAGATTTGCTTTTTCCCCTGAGAATTCCGGGAAAGACCGCGAGACTTGTTTTTTGATATTAATGCGCTGTAATCCAAAGCGAACCAGGGAAATCAGAGATTGATTAAATCCAAAATACTGCTGTTGTGCCACTGCCCAAAGGAAGGCGTTGGAGATGATTGAGAAGGCAGTGAGGGAGACACCGATGGCAATTGGAATTGGAATCCTGGTTCGCAGCGCATTAATTGACTAGTTTTCCGCCCTACAAACCATCGATCCTGGTAGTTTCGTCCCATTCTGGACCCCAAAAAGCCTTTATGCGGCGGTATTTCCCCATATTTCCCCTCTTATTCAATCCACAGGCCTCTTTACCGTTTACTTATTCACAAACTTATTCACAGACTAGGCAGCTTCCCGCTTTTACAATCCTTATATTCCTTTACCTGCTAAGATGAATCTTTCTGAAGTTAAGTCGAAAGACGTACCCAATGTACTGGTAATCGACGACGAATTGGGCCCCCGCGAAAGCCTGCGCTACCTCTTGGGTGAAGAATTCGAAGTCGATGTCAGCGACCGCGTTGAAGGTGGCTTAGAGAAACTAAGCCAAAAAACCTACGACGCAATAATCATGGATATCCGCCTGCCTTCTATGAATGGCATCGAAGGTTTGGCAAAAGTTCGAGAGATCGATCAAGACGTATCCATCATCATGCTTACTGGTTATGGTAACCTCGAGACCGCTCAGGAAGCCATTAAACTGGGTGCCAACGAATATGTTACCAAACCGTTCGATATCCATAAGATGTTAGAAACGGTGAAAAAGCACACCAGAGAATCGAACCTGAGAAGAAAGCGAGGTTTCATGCTCAAGGAAGTTCAGAAGATGAACGACATTCTCAAAGGGCAATTGGAAGAAAGGGAATCCATGGCCTCTTGGGGCAAAGCCTCAGCTCGACTCGTGCATGATTTGTCGTCCCCGCTTACCGCTATTCTGGGTTATAGTTCTCTGCTATTGCATGAAGTTAAAAATGCGAGTGACGGACAGGATGTACCCATGGAAAACGCATTGGCTTATGCAGAAACCCTTGAACGAAACGCCAACTACTGCCGGGAACTTGCTCAATCCTGGAAAGAGGTCTGCAAGGGTAATAACAACTCCGAGGTCTTTTCCATTCTCGACGCAGTTCGAAAAGTAAAAGCCGACATTTTCTTCGACGATAAAAACATCCTGGTTGACGGTGATGATTCCTTAACCGTTTCGGGAAGCATCTCGGAAATTTCACGCTTGTTTCAGAATCTCATTCGCAACGCGCTGGAAGCCAAGAGCTCCGAGCAAAACGACCCCGTAACGGTACAAGTCACGGTCGAGTCAGGGGACGATGAGGCCATAGTCACCATTGTGGACAATGGCTGTGGAATGAACCAGGACACCATTGGCCAAATGCAGCAGGGCAATTTTACCACTAAAGGTGAAAATGGCACGGGCCTCGGTTTTATTATCTGTAAACGAATCGTAGAAGCCCACGATGGCGCTATTACAGTGAATTCTGAAGAAGGACTAGGTACGACCATCACCTTTTCCTTAAAAACATGGACATCGAATTAAAGAGTCAGCTTCACCTATGGGAGAATATTGATGATTTAGAAATAATCCCGGGTGATCAGATAGAGCCGACATTAAGCAGGACGACAAGGGAAGTTCCCTGTCTCCTAAAACCGGGTACACGCGAGTCTTTAATTGAATTGGTAGCGGTTGCCAGGTCTCACAAAATTCCCATATACCCGGTTAGCCGTGGAAAGAATTGGGGATACGGTGCACACCTGCCTGTTCAAGACGGTTGTGTCATAGTGAGCCTCGAACGGCTAAAGACTATCGGGCCATGCCATCCGGAATCGAAAAAAATTTATATCGAAGCAGGGGTCTCACAGATGCACCTTTACGAGTACCTGCAAAAGCACTACCCGCAATTCACGTTTAATGTGACCGCGGGTGGGAGCGACACCAGCATTATAGGAAACTGTCTGGAACGCGGAATTGGTTACTATAGGAGCCGTACCCATGAGCTGCACGGACTGGAAGTCCTCACCATGGACGGCCAAGTTCTCAAGCGGGATAAACGGCTTTGGCATTCCTCTCACCCGGACGGCATCGGAACGGACTGGGAAGGCTTATTCTTTCAGTCCAATTTTGGAATCGTCCTGGGAGGATGGTTTTCACTGCTTCCACGTCAGGAAAGGACTATATTTCTTTCCCTTCTGAATTCCGATCTCGATACACTCATCGACGATTTTAAGAAACTCTACCGCAATCGATTGCTCAAAGAGATTACTCACATCGCAGATCCGGGCCGGAAGGAATATGTTTTAAACGGCCTGATCTCTACCAAATTCCCTAAACTTTCCTCTGCTCAAATAGACCGGGTCATCCAGCAGGTTAGTTCAGCGGCATTCCAGGGAATTACTGCTATTCATGGAAGAGCAGCCGTTGGGAAAACGATGGTAAAGGAGATTCGAAAGCTCATTTCCCCGTCCACGACTCTCAATGCCTTTACTCCTCAAAAGGTAAAACGCCTGGCATTATGGAGCCGATGGATACCCATTCCCCGAATTCGGAGTTTGGGCATTTTCCTCGAATCTGTCGGCGAATTACTGCTCCTCAGCGAAGGAACCCCGACAAACATCGGACATCTCGGCATCAAGATGCACGGAGAAAATCCTAACGATGCAGACGAACTGGCAGTCTTCCTCAACGCCACCCTGCCCCCTCGAGCAAACGCGACCCAGACCCTCCGGTCTCTTCTCGATCAACAAGCTGTCAAATACTCGATCACCTTTATCGTAAATGAAGAGGAGGCTGTTTCCGCCATCATTACCTTGCACTTTGAAACCGGGGAAGCAGAGCAATTACAAAATCATTTAAAAGCCCTCACAACAGCTCTAATAGAAAACGGGTTTCCTCCCTACAGGGCAGGCATTGATCAAATGGAACAATTGAACATGCCACCCATATCTCAACAGCTCAAAGATTTCTTTGACCCCTTGCATTTGATTGCGCCCGGTCGCTATACATGAGACAGGAGGTAAAAATCACGGGCGTCGGGGTCATTGCAGCCTGTGGAATCGGCCTCGAGTCTTTTTGGAATGGTTTGAATTCAGGCAAATCCACTGCTAAATACTTGCCGCACCTTGAGGAGTTGGGACTCGAGAAAGCAATTGGCTGTCCCGTAGAAAACTTCGATGCAAGCAAGTGGATAAGACCTGAGGTTAAACTGGATCGTTTTCCAAGGCATACACAATTGGGTTTGGCTGCAGTGGAAATGGCATTAAAAGATGCAGACATAAGTCAATCTGAGTGGGAAAACCTGGGCATTGTGCCGATTGTGACGGGGACGGCACTCATGGATCTGGACCATGTGACCAAAACCATCCAGCGGGTTCACGACAAGGGAGTTAAAGCAGCGATGCCCTTTACAACATTTTCCTATTCACCCATCGCAATTTCAGAATCCATTGCTCGTTTTATACCCTCCAAGACTCGAATCTCCGCCGTACAAAACGCTTGCTGCTCAGGGGCGGACGCCATCTGTGCAGGAGCGGAATTGATAGCTTCGGGAGAAGCGAAAATCGCAATTTGCGGAGGGGCAGAAGCGCCCTTAATTTTGCACCCTATGGCCGAATTGACGGCAGCCCGGCTCACCGCTCCCGAATACGAATCCCCGGAATCCGCGGGAAAGCCTTTCGACGTCTTTCGGGAACTGGGTGTCATCGGAGAGGGTTCAGGCTACGTAATCCTCGAATCCATGAATAGCCCGCGGCCTTGCTATGCCACCATACGAGGCTATGCCAGCGGCAAAGACCTGGGTATTACTCCAGGTGATGGATTTTTATGGGTAATTGAAAACGCATTGGCCAATGCACGCATTCGACCGGAGTCCGTCGACTATATTTCAACCTGGGGACCCGGGCACTTTATTTTAGATATTAGCGAGTCCAAAGCACTTGAGTCAGTATTCGGAAAATGGATTCACTCCATTCCCGCGGGCTCTATTAAAGGCACCATCGGCCATCCATTGGGGGCCGCCAGTGCCATTCAATTAATTAGTACCGCTATCACCCTGAAGACGGGTCTCATACCACCAACAACCAACCTGGAGTTTCAAGATCCAGATTGCCCATTGGTCTTGTCGACTCAACCTCGGTTACTTAGACCTCAAAGCGCCATAATAAATTGTCACGGAATCGGAAACAATAACTCGACCGTGGTTCTTTCGACAGGATAAATTTTCCTCGAGCTGTGACTAACTTCGAATCCATCATCATCCTTGTCCTGGCGGCCGGTTCCAATGTCCTGGTCGGTCTCCTGATTTTCCTGGCCAATCCCGATCGGGCTATCAACAGGAGTTTTGGATTTCTGAGTATCATAACTACTCTTTGGGTAGGGTCACTTACCGTTTACAACTACTCCTCCGCCACAGAAGCCGTCTTCTGGATTCGCAATATGATTGGATTTGGAGGTCTCGTTCCGTGGGCATTTTTCTGTCTAAAGGAATCGATTATTACTCCCAATATCGATCTGGGTGGATTGCTTAAGAAAACAAGCCTCTACCTGATCATTGGACTCGTTCACTTGGGGATAGTTGAAACCGACTCGTTTTTAAAACCGGGTTCCACGCGTGACCATCTTGACTACGGCTGGGCATATTTTATCCACGTTTTCTATATGCCCCTTTCCTTGATTTATTTGGGAGTGTCGTCCATTCGCTATTTGAAGGTGGCTGAGGGTATTGTGAAGCTCGATTTGAAGATTTTCTTATTAGGTTGTTTGTTCGCGGTTGGTGCAGTGGTCATCACAACAGGCAGTGCATTCCTGGGCCTTACCGAGATGTTGAAACTCGCCCCAGTACTCATAGTTGTTTACTACAGTTTATCCGGGTTCACCATGACCAATCGCAGGATCTTTGAACCCCGGTACCTGACAGCCACGTTCCTAAAACACCTGGTCATTCTGGTGGTGGGTATCCTCGAATTTCTCCTTTTGAAACGGCTGATAGGTGAAGTATTCCCCGATGAATATGCCGAAGTCATCGCCTTGGTGGGTGTGTTAATAAGCATCTACCCAGGCAACAACGTATTGGAGCAGTTCCTTCAACGCTTTGTTGAAAAGGAAAAGTCATCCAACGAGCTTGCTCTACAGCGAATTTATGACCTGGGTAAAGAACACCCCGATGAAGAACTCAATAAGGCTCGCTTCCAGGAAATTCTAATGGAATGGGCAGGCACGGACACCGCGGCATTTTTCATGCCGCATGAGGAGTTTCTGGAGTACGAAGACATCAAGCTCACCATCAGAAGCAATGAGGTAAATCACCTGATCGAACACGATTGGGAGTCCTACGAAAGTTTGGAACGTGTCCGTGAAACCGGTTCAATCAAAGGACTTAAAACCTTCATGGAGGACCACCAGTTTCGAATCATGCTGGTGGTGCTGGAAGACAAGGAACAAAACGTTGCCTTTATGGTGGGGCTAGGAAGGCGTGCCTCCAAAAACCCCTATACTTTTTCCGATGGCACCACACTGAAACTTCTTTGTGAATCTTTCCGTCCGCTTTTGGAACACAGTCAGATCGTCCGCCAGGTACGCAACTCCGAACAGCTCGCATCTGTTGGGCTCCTCGCTGCCAGCCTTGCTCACGAAATTCGCAATCCTCTAGTAGCGATCAAGACCTTTTTCCAACTTTTGCCCATCCGTTACAATGAGCGGTCCTTCCGAGAGGAGTTTTCAGCCATTATTCAGGAGGAGGTGCAACGCATTGAAGAACTCAGTCAAAGTCTTCTGGATAGTTCAAAACCTTCGGTAGGAAAAATGACTCCTGTCTCGCTCAAAGAGGTCGGCAGTGCAGCGCTGGATCTGGTCACTTCCAAGGGCCGTCAAAAAGGTATCGAAATGATCAAAGACTTTTCGGTGGAGGCAGACTCGGTCATGGCTGATCCCGGCTCCCTCCGCCAGGTTTTGTTGAATATCCTATTGAATGCCATCGACGCAATTGATGTCGACCAAACACAAAAGAAAATCCGGCTCGGCGTATACGGCGCACAAGATAAGATCTGGATTGAAGTCGAAGACAACGGGAAAGGGATGTCTGAAGAAATTAGAAAAAATGTCTTCAAACCTTTTTATACTACCAAAACACATGGATTTGGGCTAGGTTTGACCGTCAGTGGAGAAATCCTCAAAGAACACGATGCTACCACCCGTATCGAGTCCGAGCCTGGAGAAGGCACCAAGTTTTCGATTGGCTTTAGTCCATGCCCAGAATTTTCCTGATAACACCCGACACCGAACTGAGAGATAACTGGCACAAGTTGTTGGATGACTTGGGTGATGTAGAGGTATCCAGTGCACAAGATATTCGAGGCAAAGCGGAGAGGCTTCGGCCGTGCACCATAGTATATGATTTGTTCCAGGAGAAACCACCTCCATACCAGGAACTCGGTTCGGGGATACACATCGTAGCCGTGGGGACACAAGATACCGTCCCCTTTCAGCAGGCTATCGAAAACAACTATTTTGCGGTACTCGACCGTGAGACAAAAGAGGTGCACCTGCGGGAGATCGTTCAACACAGTCAGAAGATCCTCAACCTGGAGGAGCAGAATCGCTTTTTGCAGGACCGTGTTATTCGCCTGGAAACCGTCATCGAGGTTGAAAAAACTTCTACGACCTCGTCCCCCTACCGGCCATTCGACTATGCCAGCGAAATCTTGGACCGTATCTCCAACGAAAAAGATCTCGGTGACCACTTTCTCAAACTTATCCAGAACCACCTCCGCATTCCGCGTTCGGGTGTATTCATCAACCGGGGCCAAAATTTTGAGCTGCTATCCGGCAACCTCGTGTTCGGCGATGTCCGTGAGCTCTCTTATTCCTCCACCCACCCGTTTGTCGAGTGGCTTCGTGAGAACCTGATTACACTTCGACTCCGTACCGTGGAAGCCGTTCTGGACGAACCCGATAAACTTTTCCTGCGCGACAACCTGAAACGCATGCAGGCGGAGGCGGTATTTCCCATATTTTCGGAAGGAGGCCTGGCTGGCTGGATCTTTACCGGCAAACGCAACGATGGCCAAACTTACTCTCAGGAGATCCTCGAAGATCTTGAAAGCATCGCCGGACAATTTAGTGCCTGTATCACTCTCAGCCGGCGCCAAGGTTCCATCCAGATGGAAATTCAGCGGGCTCAGCTATTGCTGAAATCAGTTCCCGGCAAATGGGTCATTGCCAATGCAAAAGGAGAAGTCATTTGGCAAACGCAGAAAGGGGACCCGATTCCACTGCAACTGAAAGAGGCCCTGTATGAAGCAGCCCAAACCGGGAAAACTGCCGACACAGTTGCCCAGGGCAAACAATCGAGCTACCGCATTTTCACCAGGATTCTTCCGTATTCTAATTCCGACTACAGGATTATTGGTGGATACGAAAATGTGACCGACCGCCTCAAAACCGACTACAAGGATCGTGTCGATGAATTGGATAAAATTTTCAATACACTTGGTCTCATCCTTTCACACGAGCTTCGCAATCCATTGGTCTCCCTCAAGACCTTCGCGCAGCTACTCGGTGTAAAAGACAAGAATGCTCCTCTGCCCGCCGACTTTGTGACCACGATCCAGCATGAGGTCGCCCGATTGGAAAGCGTGGCTGACGACCTGTTCGGCCTCAACGAGCTAGGCACTCAAACTCTGGAGTCAACCGATATCCGAATGATTATTAACCGGATTGTCCAAGACCTCGACCACAACATTGTGACGGTGAAATTCGGCAAGAACCTCAATCCGTTCATTGGCGATGCAGTTCGGATCGAAGAAGGTCTAAGAGACATGATCCTCCACATGTACAATTCCCTGAAGGAAGACGGTAACCTCGTTATTCTAGTGGAAGGTAAAGAATCCAAAGGAGCACAAATCACAGTTCGCGGAGGAGGTATCGAAGAGGAAAAAACTTTCCCAAGTTCGAAGGCCAAAACGCAACCTGAGGCCATCAGCCTCAAATTCTTCAAGGCCTGCCATACCATCAAAAAGCATCAAGGTCTGGTCATGATCCGCAAAAGCAAGAACGG
>JAPUIL010000708.1 GCA_027297085.1 Verrucomicrobiota bacterium
TACGATAAGGAGCGCGCATCAGTGGCGATTCGCACTGGCTCTGCCGATCTCATCGCCTTTGGCAAGTTGTTTATCGCCAACCCGGACTTGCCGTTGCGTTTCTGTCTCGACGCCCCGCTCAACACCGCCGATTCGTCGACCTTCTACGGCGGTCGGGCGGAGGGGTACGTTGATTACCCGTTTCTCGAATTGGATGCGTTCGCTACTCAGCGACAGAATACGTCACACGAATGTGCGGCGAAGGCTTATGCCAACTAAACAATGAGATTTTAAAATAAGGAGAAAAATATGACAAAGCAAAACCTACCTCATCAAAAAGTCATCATGGTTACCGGCAGTAGTAACGGGATTGGCCGGTTGACGGTTGAAACGTTGGCACGGCAAGGACACACGGTTTATGCTTCCATGCGCAACGCCAATGGCCGCAATGCAGCCGCTCGTACTGAGTTGCAGCAACTTGCTAAAGACGACAACCTTGACCTCTCCGTTATTGAACTTGATGTCACCGATGACACCTCGGTGGAAAAAGCCGTTGCTGACATCATTGAGAACACCGGACGAGTTGACGTGCTGGTTAACAACGCGGGCGTTATGAATATTGGAATAACGGAGGGTTTCACCTTGGAACAGGTGCAGCGGCAGTTCGATGTCAACTTCTACGGTACGGTTCGGACGAACCGCGCGGTCTTGCCACACATGCGCAAACAAGGAGAGGGTCTGTTGATTCAGATCAGTTCGTTGGCTGGCCGCGTGGTACTTCCGTTTTTCGGCATATACAACGCCAGCAAGTTTGCTGTCGAAGCAATGAGCGAGGCCTATCGCTACGAACTTTCCGGTTCGGGCATCGACTCGGTTATCGTCGAGCCGGGACCATACGGTACGAATTTGTTTGAAACCATTCCCTGGCCGGACGACAAACGGAGGCTGAAGCAATATGCAGATCTCGCAGCTGCGCCTGGGAGCATGATCGCCAACTTCGAGGAGTTGAACAAGAGCGATGACGGACGAAACCCACAGGAGGTAGCCGATGCGATTTCGGAACTAATCGTAACACCTACCGGCCAGCGCCCACTCCGTACTGTTGTCGGTATCGATTACGGCGTGAAAGGATTAAATGAAACAGCCGCTCCATTTCAGCGTGGTCTGCTGGAGGCGCTCGGTATGCAGCAAATGGAGCAGCTGGTTTCGACCACTAAAGCGGCTTGAGTATCACCAACTTATATTCGTCAAAAAGGAGTTAGAATCATGAACAACGTACCCACCAATACAAGTGATAATGAAATGATTGAAAAGACTGTTCAGTTCTATATTGATGGAGCAAAGTCGGGGAAAGGGGATGACATGAAACCTGCATTTCACAGAGACGCAACGATCTTTGGTTACGCAGGGGATGACTTGTTTGCCGGACCAATACAGGGACTTTTTGACTGGAACGACGAAAACGGTCCAGCAACTGAACTCGAAGCAAAAATAACCAGTATTGATATAGTTGGTACGATCGCAACCGTTCATCTGGAACTTGATAACTGGACTGGTCAAAAATATACTGACTTATTTACACTGCTTAAGGTAGATGGTACATGGAAGATTATGAATAAAGTATTTCATCTCCATGCTTAACTCACCGTTATTCCTGGCACCGGATGGGTTGAAGAGTAATCAAATCAGAAAAGGAAGGCTCAACTCTACGGTTGAGCTTTTCCATTTTACTGGGAACGGTTGCTAAAACCCTATTCTCAAGGTAAAAATCAAACTATCAGGAAGAATCGTATGTCAACCATCATTCAAGCCTATGCTGCCCACGAAGCGGGTGGCGAACTCAAGCCTTTTGAGTACACTGTGGGGGCTTTGTACTCTCACGAAGTCGAAATAGATGTCAATTATTGTGGTATTTGCCATAGTGACCTTTCTATGATTGATGATGAATGGGATTTGTCGCAATACCCCTTGGTGCCCGGTCATGAGATGGTTGGAAAAATAGCCGCTCTGGGCAGTAATGTGAAGCATCTCCAAGTCGGGCAAACTGTGGGGTTGGGCTGGTATGCCGAGTCGTGCATGACCTGCGACCAGTGCATGAGCGGCAATCACAACCTATGCGCCAACGGGATCGGTACCATTTTAGGTCGTCACGGTGGCTTTGCCAAAAAAGTCCGTGCCCATGCTGGGTGGACCATTCCCCTCCCTGATGGATTGGATCCCGTTTCTGCCGGCCCGATGTTTTGCGGCGGGATTACCGTTTTCAACCCGCTCATCCAGAACGACACCTCTCCTTTGCACCATGTGGCGGTGGTCGGTATCGGTGGATTGGGGCACATAGCATTGGCCTTTTTAAGGGCATGGGGCTGCGAAGTTACCGCTTTTTCTACTACCCCCGATAAGGAAGCAGAAGCCAAGAAACTGGGCGCCCATCATTTTGTCAATTCTCGTGATCCCGATGCGATGATCAAACTTGCCGGACAGTTTGATATGATATTGGTCACGGTGAATGTGGAACTCCCTTGGGATCAATACATTGCCATGCTCAAGCCGAAAGGAAAGCTATATATAGTTGGTGCCGTCCCTTCCGTTAGCGCTTCTGTTTTTCCGTTATTGATTGGACAGAAATCTATCGGTGGTTCTCCGGTGGGAAGTCCGTACAATATTGTCGAGATGCTGAAGTTTGCCGCTCGTCATCAAATCAGTCCGGTGATTGAGACGTTCAAACTGTCAGCAGTGAATGAGGCCATGGCGCATCTGGCATCAGGGAAAGCCCGTTACCGTATCGTGTTGGAAGTGGATTGAACTCTTACGATTTAGCAAAACTTAAAGCGGTCTTGGGAAGAACTCAAAAGAATGAATAGAACGGAACACACCATAATATATTCTCATTTATCCATTTATATGGGGTTAGCAATTGACGGCCTAGCTGCTTGGGATGAATGTGTAACGAGCGGGTGTCCTGAAATCTTAGCAATTAGTTTACATAACCTTTCGTATGCCCAAGAATAAACTCCGATAATTAAACTTAGCGGAAGTAAAAATAATAAAGAAAATTATCCCGGTCAAGGGGATAAAATACGATATGTGACAAATTATTTAGATGGAGGTGATAACACTTTGGCTCGCGGTGCCGGATGAATTAGGGTCCGGG
>JAPUIL010000709.1 GCA_027297085.1 Verrucomicrobiota bacterium
CAAATACATGTTCCGGCACCCAGCAGAATCAAGATTGTCGGCAGCAAACCGACCAAATACATTGCCCTCGGAAGTACCGTCAAAGGGTAATCCCTGGTTGCATTAAAGTTCGATTCCCGGATGTAGGAATACCAGAACGTGCCGTATAATAGCAGTGGCACGGAGTGTTTGGTCTGTTCGCCCAAATAAGGATGGCGAACTAATTTTACTACGTTGATATCAACTATGGATTTCAGGCCCTGGTAAGTCCCTCCTTGTCGGGCTACGTAACTATGCAGTCCTTTCTCGTCATTGACTGCATCAAGGATAGGTTGACCAATGCTGATAGTGTTCTCGATAAATTTGTACGATCCGAGGCCCCCGACAATTACACAAAAAACCGCCATGGCTGCAACATGTTGCCTTAATGTTCTTTTTCGATAAACTCCTACAGCTACAACCAGCATGAACAAAATGGGCGCATTCGAAATAAATGAGCCTTTAGCTAAAAGCCCTAAACCCAATACAATAGACAGTAGAACAAGATGGCCGCGCGTCGGAGTCTCGATGTACCGAAAAGTCTGAGCGAATATCAGGGTGCCAAGCAAAAACGACAAACTATCATTGGAGATAAAGCTGCTGAAAATAACAAATTGCGGCAGGATGGCTGTCAGCAATAAGACATGGCACTTGACCCGATAAGTTTTTAAAAGCGTTGTTTTTGTAATTAAACCATATAACAAATAAAAGTTACAGAGTGATAGCAGCAGTGAAAGCAGTTGGACAAACTTAGCCGTACCCACCATTGCAAAAGGCGTGGCCAGCAGATAATACAGAGGCGGGTGAAAAGCCATCAGTAACTGGTCGGACATCGGCAATGTGCCGTGTTGCGAAATGAACTCTATGACTTCAAAATGAGGATCGTTATTATTTGGCTGTAGGAAAATATGAACAAGGATGCGCAGTGAAATACCGGCTATCAGAATAATTCTGAAGGAATTATCACCTTCGTGAAAGATATCAAAATGAATTTTATTGCGGAAAGTTACCAGCAATAACCCGACAAGTATCATCAGGAGGTTGAAAACCCTGATTGCGATTCTTACAGATGAATCGATGATACCGTCGGAGCTGAAGAGGTGAACAACCAGCCATTCATTAAATAAAATGCCTGTGACAACGGACAATAGTCCCAGAATCAGGAATATTTTACCTGACTTATATATGTTTTTCACAAAATTCAAATATTTAATAATTTTAATTCGATTGTCATGATATTCATTTACGTAACCCCAATCCCACGATAAAAATGGGCCGAAGCATTTTCCACCAGTCCAAGACCGGCCGCATTTTTGTCCGCCCGAGACGCTTGGCCGGATAAATTTTGGTGCACGGTATCTCTTTGATTTTATAATTCAGTTTTATAAGTTTCATCAATAAGTAGACTTCAAGTTCATAATGATTAAGCCAATTCTGAGTTAAATCGATACGCTTATCCTCAAAAACCGAGACTTTGATTGCTCGAAAACCATTCGTACTCTCAGTAATCTTTTTCCCGCAAAAAAGGCCAAGCAACCAGGGATGCAATCGTGTAGCCAATTTACGATATGCCTGCATGTCTCCACCGTATTCTCCACCCTCAAGGAAACGCGAACCGATAACGAAATCGCAGCCTTCGTCGCAGATCGGATCTAACAATTGCGGAATTTCATCAGGATTATCTTTATTGTTCCCAGCAATCGTCACGACAATGTCAAACCCTTCTTTCCTAGCTTGTTCATACCCAATTCTAATAGCAAAACCAACCCCGCGGACGGATCCGAGACTGATCACATCGGCACCAGCTTCCTGAGCTATCTCTGCTGAGCGGTCGGTCGAGCCATCATCTATGACCAGTATCTTGTCAACGAGATTACCGGGCACCCTGCGGATAACTTCGCCAATTTTGAGTTCCTCGTTATAGGCGGCGGTGAGCAAGAGAATTCGTTGATTTTTATACATTTTCAACCTTCAAATACGAGGCCTTGCCTCTCACTATGCTGGAAATTTCTGCCACATTCAGCACATTTCCACATCCCGGTTTTGGATTCAGTGAGCCGAATACCACAAAGGCATACCCACCCTCTCGGCCGGCCCGGGTTTCCCACTAGTAACTGGTGAGGGGCAACGTTTTTTGTAACAATAGTGCCGGCGGCCACCATGGCATAGTCCCCTACAACCACACCTGGCATTATGAGGGCTCCGGTTCCAATGCTTGCGCCCCGGCAAATTCGGCCTGGGGTAAGCCAATTTTCTGGAGTGGAATAGCGCTCAGCTATCTCCGGGACGCCGGTCATTCGCGGACTGCGCGGCACACGGTCGTTTGGCATTACGACTGATGGTGCTAGAAAAGCGTCATCCTCAATATGAGACCCAGTGCCGATGACAACTTGCTCCTTAAGTGTCACACGATTGCCAATATGAACCCCTGACTGTACGGCCACGTGGTCACACACGTTGCAGTCCTTCCCGACATGAGTATCAGCACTAATATGAACAAAAGCCCAAATGCGCGTTCCCGCGCCAATGTCGTCTGTTTCGACAAAAGCTTTCGGATGAATATATATCGAATTATCGCGACCCATATTTTTATCCCTTGTAGATTTTTGGGTTTCTTTAAAATTTTATCCTGCGGAGTATTGACTGTGATTTATCCTGGTATTCTTGCATTCGGTGTTTCGTACTGAAAGGAGGCGTGAGCCTGATCAACAAACTCATCGAAAATCTGATTCTTATACACTTCAATCCGCCAATACAAGGAAACCTTGATCCGCGGTATGTTGGAACTGTTTATTGCACTCTTTACATACCCAAGAACCCTCTTTAGACTGGTCTAAACCCATGCCACAAAAGCATGCCCACCCTTTAGGTTGGCCAGGATTTCCTGCAACCAGCTGGTGCGAAGATACGCTCTTAGTAACAACCGTGCCCGCTGCAACCATCGCATACGCCCCAATGGTCAAGCCGGGCATAATAACCACTCCGGCCCCTATGCTAGACCCACGGCAGATTCGAGTAGATAGAAGCCAGCATTCCTCGATAGCGCGATTGGTAACCTCCGGCACATTCGCCATACGTGCACTGCGTGGATAACGGTCATTGGTAAAAATTACCCCGGGTCCCACAAAAACATCATCTTCAATGTGAATTCCCTGCCAGATGAGAACATTGTTTTTCACAGTTACTCGACTCCCAATATAAGCTCCGGACTCT
>JAPUIL010000071.1 GCA_027297085.1 Verrucomicrobiota bacterium
GAGAGAACTGCTGTGGGAGGCATGTTTGCAGGAGAGCCTGATGGTCTTGGATAAAGGGGAGATGGAGGTCGAGTCCGATCCAAAATCAGCGGACTGGAAGGTGGCGATTGCAGGGGTACTGAAGAAGCGTCATCTCTGCGCTAATGGCTGGCTAAGCGCGCAGCTCAACATGGGAGCCACGTCTGCGGTGAGCCGCAATGTCGCTCGCATGTTTTCGGGAGAACGAAGCTCGGCTTTCCGATTCTATAGGAAGATAAACTCAAGAATTAACTCCTGAGCCTGCCGAAGTGGTCGCGGATAGACCAGCGAAAGTAAGCAGCAAAAACACGAAGAGAGTGGTCGCTCCGGAGATGAGCTTAAAGAAATTCTTCATTTTCGGCTTCCTTGATCGCTATTGGTTTTAGAGTGTCTTCATTCCCTCGTTATGGTAGTATTCTATAATGACTGCGACTGCTTACGCTAGGTGACGAATTATCCTGTTTGGAGTTCCCTGATAATCAATTGACATAATTCCCCTCCAGTTATCCGCCCAGGTCCTCATTGTTTCTAAAATATTTACTTGATCCCCGCGGTTTTTCCAATCGCTAACGGATGTTCCCATTGAAGCAATTAATAAACCTCCAGAATTTTGAAGGAATGTATTTCTGCTAAGAGCGCCTATAGTTTTTCAAACCTAGCCTACTCTGAAGGGACGCGTATCGGGCGCTACCTACATGCTCTTCATGGTTAAAGTCTGATAGCTCGCGAAATGCTCGTTTGTGCTGGAAAAGATGCAACTTTTAATAATACATGTTTACTGTGCAGGGCGTGCTTACGCGCACTCTTTCTTAACTCGAGATAATAACGGCACACGCAAGCGCCGCCCGTACTAATATGAAAAAACTCACACTCCTATTTTTACTTCTTTCGAGCCTTGCTTACGCGGCGGACAAACCAAACGTGCTTTTCATCCTCAGCGATGACCAGTCATGGACTGACTATGGGTTTATGGGTCATCCGGAAATCAAGACGCCGCATATCGACAAGCTGGCTTCTGAAAGCGTTGTCTTTAAGCGCGGCTATGTACCGACTGCGCTCTGCCGACCTTCATTGATGTC
Source organism: Verrucomicrobiota bacterium (assembly GCA_027297085.1). GTDB lineage: Bacteria > Verrucomicrobiota > Verrucomicrobiia > Opitutales > UBA2995 > UBA2995. The sequence continues at coordinate 1,098 of JAPUIL010000071.1, forward strand.
ATTTGCGACTGGGCACTACGCGAGTACGCATGGCGTAACCGGTAACGATCCCTCGCGCAATTACTGGCCTAACGGTTCTGATGAACAACATGTTAAACGCGCTGAACTTATTACCTTCATTGAAAAATTCGATACACTACCCGAGTTACTTGCGGAAGCAGGCTATCTCAGTCACCAGAGCGGCAAGTGGTGGGAAGGCAGTTACAAACATGGCGGCTTCACCCACGGCATGACACGCGGCTTTCCTGAAAAAGGCGGACGAGCTGGTGACGACGGCTGGAAAATCGGACGCGAAGGACTGGAGCCCTGCAAGGAATTTATCGACATGGCTGTCGCGAAAGACAAACCCTTCTACATGTGGTATGCGCCGCTCCTGCCACACTCACCTCATAACCCGCCTGATCGTCTCTTAAATAAATACAAGGACAAGCATCCTCTCACCATCGCGAAATACTACGCTATGTGCGAATTGTTTGATGAAACCTGTGGTGAACTCATTGGCTATTTTGAAAAGAAAGGGATACGCGATAATACTTTAATTGTCTACATCAGCGACAACGGTTGGATACAGGACCCGGAAAGTAGACAATTCGTAGCGCGTTCGAAACAGACAGCCTACGAGGGTGGCGTTCGCCAGCCGATGATGTTCTCGTGGCCGGGCAAACTCAAACCGCAGGATCGTAAAGAACTGGTTCTAAGTCTCGATATTTTCCCCACCATCCTCGCGGCCACCGGCGCGCGCCAGCCGAAAAAGAAACTGCCAGGAATCAACCTCCTGCCCTACATGGAGGATAAAAAGGAAATTCCGCGCAAGGCGATCTTTGGTGAATCCTTCGCGCACGACATTGCGGATCTTCAGGATTACGAGAAAACTCTCCTTTACCGCTGGTGCATACAGGGAAAATGGAAACTATTACTTACCTACGACGGCGAAGTGGTCAGATTTCCTGACATCCACGCACGGACAGAAAAGCGCCCACAGCTCTTTGATCTGATGAAGGACCCGCATGAACTTAAGAACCTCGCCGCAGAGAATCCGAAGATCGTAGCCAAAATGGTGAAGCAGATCGATGGGTGGTACCCAGTGAAGCGGGCGAAAACGGTCAAAGTGTTTGAATAGTGTGACGACTGCAATGCACGACCGGATAAATTTCTGACAAGCGCGGAACATACCTGGGATCTGAAGAGTGATCCTATTCACCTCTTTAGCCGATTGATTTAATAAAATCGGCGACTCCTTCGCCAATCAGGTGTGGAGAATCTTCCTGGATGTAGTGAATGCCTATCACCGTTCTCTCTTGTTGATTAGGCCAAGTCCGGCAATACTCCCGCTTTTTTTGTTTGCCCGGTTTGGCCGTATCCAATCTGTAGACACCGATGATTAAATCAGCCGTAACAATCAGCCCTGTACCATCTCTCCGGGGCGGACCATGGATTTTCCGAGATGATATTGAGACGAGTTGTGCTAAAGCCGCTGGCCGGGTTTGACGCTGTGGAGTTGTTTACCTTGGGTTCGGTGAGCCCAGGCCCATTGTCTGTGGACTGCCTCAAAGCAGCACTCGATGCGAACGGGCTACAGCTTTCAATTCTGAATGGTTGAAGCCGTCACGCTATTCCGTTAGCCTTGGCAACAGTCCGCACGATACTCGCAAATGCCTTCGGGTTCCTCCCGCGGCGCCCAGCTCCGAGACCATCCAAATCCGGAGTAGAAAGTAACCACTCCGCGTTCTCGGGAAAAACCGCTCCGCCGTAGACGATCGGCACCCGGTTGGCAGTTTCATCGCCAAATCGCCGGGCCATCCAATTCCGCATGAATGTGCAACGCTCAGCTATATACTCGGGCGGAGCCGGCTCATCGGCCCCAATCGCCCACTCGGGCTCATACACCATCACAGCGCGGGCGAATTCCGTTTCATTGCATCCGGAAAGAACAATTTGCATCCGCTCTTCCAAATCGTCACCAGCCATCCCTCTCTCATGCGTTGATTCACCCACCAGGATGATCGGACGAAGGCCCGCATCAAAAACGGCGCGAAGCTCGCGGTTCAATTCGTCGTCTGTTTTGTTCATCCGGCGTTTCATATCCCAGTGCCCAACCATGCACCAAACGCAACCTGCATCCGCAAGCAGAGCCGCTGAGACTTCTCCGCTGTGTTCGACGTCCGGATGCGCAGAGGAATTCTGTGCCCCGGGATCAACAAGTGGCAATCGCTCCAACGCACGGGCGAGAGATGAAATGGCGGTGGTGGGAGCGCACAACAATACCTGCACCTTCCCTATCAAGCTGCCCATTTCGTTCTCGAAATCTCCAACAAATGAGAGACTCTCGCTAATAGTCATCGCCATCTTCCAATTAGCGATCGCGGTAGGCATTCTGAGCGGTTTTTGGTCAGTCATAAGGCAGGCTAGCCGTCACATGAGTTCGATCATGTGTCAATTGGGAATTCCCTTTGGGCTAACTTAATGGAATTCGGTGGGGCGATATTCTTCAGTGAGGATCACTTCGGAGCGGATGTTGTGGAATCGCGGGTTCGGCCGGGGTTGGTGAAAGGCAGAGATAAGGGGACAGTTGAAGTGTTTTCTTGTTTATTTGAATAATGAATACGAGCCAATTAGAGTTTAAAGGAACCTATAGGGTCAGTGGTCAATAGCACTTACTTAATCGAAATGAAATCGTACCGTTCAGTACCGAGTTCGCTAGAACGACATCAACCAAGCCCTTCCCCGTGGAAAGACCCTTTTTGAAATGTTAAGGTAAACGGTTCTTCCATTTGTATAACAGCCATTTGCTAAGTGCCAGGCTGTCATCGATTTCCCAGGCCCACTTCTCAATCTTATCGAACAATTCTCTTCTGACTGAATCCAATCCGGCTTCTTCATACCTGTTATCTTTTTCCTCCGGGTCGTTCTGCCGATGGTAGAGTTCCGGGGGACGATCACTGTTAAGGATCAGTTTCCACTCAGCCGTTACCAGGCACCGTTCGAACATGGCGGCATTTTTGCCATCCTCACTGTGGCGTCCATCACGGCGAAACGGGCTGTTTTGAAAGTAGACAGAATCGCGCCAGGCACCTCCGGAGCCCAGAAGTAGTTCTTTTGCGCTACGGCCCTGGATACTTGTGGGGATTTCAATTCCGCATAAATCAAGAATGGTTGGCGCAATATCCACATGGCTCATGAGTTGAGAACGTGCTCCGGATTGAAACTTTCCTGGCCAATTAAAAATGAGCGGGACTTTGCTGGCGGTATCGTAGCAGTTCCGTTTGGGTTGAGGATTCCAACGGTACTGGAAATCATGACCGTGATCGGACGTGAAGACGATGAGTGTGTTATCCCTGATGGAGAGTTCATCCAAGGTGGACAGAAGCCGACCCACGTTCTCATCGATCCGGTTGACCATTGCATAATAGGTTGGATATTTGACTCGCCCTTTGAACCGAAGACAGTTTTCAGCTGGGGCTGTCCAAGGTGTATGGGGAGGACGGAACGAAACCATCAGGCAGAACGGGTTATCCTTGTACTTGCGAACAAACTCAATAGCTCTGTCCATTTCAAAGTCTACCCGATAGGTACCAGGATCCTCATTTCCGAAATCGGGAATCTCTGATTCGTCATTGTCGGGTACCGTCCATTTGTTCATTGGCTGTCCGATCCATTGAGAGGCTCCGCCATCGTGCCCTTGCCAAACATCGAAGTAGTCCGGAGGAGGGACAACCGGTCTGCCATCTTCCGGTCGATTTTCAAAATCCGGTTTCGGCCCCAGATGCCATTTGCCGATATACCCGGTCATATAGCCTTGTTCATGCAATATCCTCGGAAAAGCTGTGGTGTGATCCGTAAGGGTCGTATCGTTTTCCCACACTTCAGTTTTATGGGGAAAGAGACCGGTCAAAATGGATGAACGAGCGGGAGAGCATACGGGCTGTGAAACAAAGGCCGAATTGAAGTTGACTCCTTCATTCGCCAACTGGTCAATATGGGGCGTTATTGCGTCGGGATTTCCGTTGCAGCCCAGAGAATCAAATCGTTGCTGGTCTGGTATGATCACGATAACGTTTGGCCGGTTTTCTGCACTGAAGCATGGACCGACGTGTGCGAATCCCAGCACCACAAGCAGGCAATTACGGAAGAGTGTATTCAGATTCGA
>JAPUIL010000710.1 GCA_027297085.1 Verrucomicrobiota bacterium
TAGTCCTCCGAAGCCGTGGCGAAGGATGGAATGCCGCGATTTCATTGTACAGCCTCGGAAAGATCGCGGCATAAAGCCGCTCCTACAATTTTGTACGAATCTTAATTCTTCGTGGCTAAATATCTTATCATTCATTTATCCATTTACCCCAACCTGGTGAATTCTTCATTCAACTGCCAGGTGCATCACTTCCTCTTGCGATGAACCGGTCACATTTGTAATTTCTCCTTGGATACGGCCGCCTCGCATCACAATGATTCGATCACTCATTCCCAAAATCTCGGGAAGTTCACTGCTGATCATAATAATGGCCTTCCCAGCCTCGACCAGGGAGTTCATCAGTTGGTAAATTTCGTATTTCGCGCCCACGTCAATTCCACGCGTCGGTTCATCGAAAATTATAATGTCGGCATTACGCGCCAGCCATTTTGCCAGGACCACTTTCTGCTGATTACCGCCTGAGAGATGAGCTGCATCCTGGTCGGGTCCCGTTGTTTTGATCTTCAATTCGCCAGCGTACTTTTGAAACTGCTCGAGTTCCCGGCTTTCATCGAGAAAGACTGAACCCGAGTATTGCTTAAGATTGGGAAGGCCAAAATTTTCCAACACACTGTGAATGAGCACTAATCCCTGGTTTTTACGGTCCTCAGTAAGGAGACAGATACCATTGGCAATCGCTTCTCTGGGAGTTTTGATATCCACCGGCTTGCCTTGAATGAAAATTGACCCAGTGTCCTTCGCGTCCGCACCAAAAATAACCCGGACTGTTTCGGTACGGCCTGCGCCGACCAAGCCGGCAAGGCCCAGGATCTCACCTGAGCGAAGCGAAAAGCTTACATCTTGCACCCATTCTCCGCGCGACAGGTTTTCCACCCGGAAACACTCGTCACCCAATTGTGCGTTACGCGGTGGAAACTCAGATTCCATGGATCGCCCCACCATCCATTCGATCAGGCGGCTACGAGTCACTTCTTCAACCGGTTTTGTCACCACATGTTTTCCATCCCGCAACACCATGACCCGATCAGCTATTTCAAAAACTTCCTCCAGACGATGGCTGATATAAATAATACCAATGCCCTTCTGTTTTAGGTCACCAATAATTTTAAAAAGCTGATCCACCTCCTGTTGAGTCAGTGTGGCGGACGGTTCATCCATGACCAGGATTTTGGCGTCCAATGACAAAGCTTTGGCGATTTCGACCAGCTGCTGTTCTGCAATCGTCAGATCTCGACACAACTTTTCAGAATCGAGCTTCAGGCCGAGTTGCTCAAACAGTTTTTCTACACCATCGGTCTCGCGAGATTCATCAATAAACAGTCCTTTTTGAATTTCCCGCCCAAGAAATATGTTTTCCCGCACACTCAAATCGGGAATGAGATTAAACTCCTGGTAGATGATCGATACCCCCAAGGATTGTGAGGTAGAAGGCGAATCAATTGCCACAGTATTACCCTGAATAATCAGATCGCCGGCATCCACTTGGTGCGCACCTCCTAATGTTTTTATCAACGTGCTTTTGCCTGCACCGTTTTCTCCGACCAAGGCCAGCACTTCACCCGCTCTCAGGGTAAGGGAAACCTGGTCCAATGCCCGTACCCCTGGAAAGGATTTAGATACGGAGCTCACTTCGAGCAAAGGAGTATACGTTGGCGTAGTGAGCTCTGGCATAAGAAGACGTTATTACTAAATGATTTTGATTAGTCTCTAGACAAGACCAATTCATGCTGATCTTGATCAGTATTAAACTTCTGCGTCTTTGCGCCTCTGCGCGGGTCCTCCCTTTTTACCTTTTCTCTGCCAGCAATCGATATTTCTCTGCTTCGCTTAAATTCCCATGCTTCTCTAAACCCTTGGCATAAATATCGCATTTCTCCCTCAATTGCACTTCGGCGAGTTTCCTGTTTTCATCTGACAACTGATCACCCTTAAGAATCTTCCGAAGAGCCTGTATACGGTATTTGTCCAATCCCCGTTGAGCAGAAAGTTGATCTTCATGCCCGCCGTGCTTTTGGATTAGAGCTTCGTCGACCAATAAGACTGGCAAACGGGAACAAATGCGTAGCCACAGATCATAATCCTCACAGACCGGCAGGGTCTCATCGAATAACCCAACCGTTTCAAAAACTTCGCGGTGAATAAGAACCGTGGACGGTGAAATGGCGCAAACCGGCAGACAATCTTTAAAAACCCATCCCCCTTTTTTTCGATAGAGATCCGCGACCGGGCGGTCCTTTCCTTTAAAAATCCATTTCTCCTCCGTGTGACAAATTTGATATTCGGGATTCTCTGAGAGTGCCTGGGCCTGTTTTTCCAGTTTCTCGGGTAGCCAACAGTCATCCGAATCAAGGAATGCAATCCAATCGGTAGTAGCTTTTCGAATACCCATGTTTCTGGCGGAACTGACGCCCTGATTTTTCTGCTCGATGAGTGTCACCTGAGGATAGCTGTTACGAAGCCAAGCAGCAGTCCCATCCGTTGAACCGTCATCGACCACTACTATTTCAACGGGAAGTTTCGTCTGAGCCAACACGGAATCAAGACATCGGGTCAAAGTTAACCTGCGATTGTAAGTAGGAATAACTACGGTGACTGAAAACATTTATTGGTTATTCGAAGAGTCTAATTCTTTCTTCGAGGTATCATGACAGATTGTACCCACTTTTCTAGCAAACTCAAAACATCCCGACCGCTCCCTCTACGCTTTCGGGAGCTTCGCCGGACAAGTCGGCCCATTCGAACGCCTCAGTGCAGGTGATCGGTCCC
>JAPUIL010000711.1 GCA_027297085.1 Verrucomicrobiota bacterium
TGAAAATTCGGTGACGCCACAAGTCCCCAGGGATGCATCCGCCGAAAAAACTATGATAGGAGCCTTCCCACTGTCCTCCCCATGCAATTACACCAGCGCCCTGGTCAGAAAGGTCTTACCGCACCCGCTGGAACCATGTAAAAGGACCAGGGGGGGTACGCTAAAAGGATTCTTTGCCGGAAACAGCTTCGAGCTCAACCAAGACAACTCATATTGCCGCCCATACATTTTGAGATTCTGTATCATAAAAATACCTGTCTAGGCGGTAGACTCGAACCACAGAAAGGGCCTGGAATGAGTTTTTGACCTCCACCCATGTTTTCACATTGTCCGAATCGAATTTTTAAATACGGTTTCATGTATATGAATACGGCAGAATCGTCTGTGGATTTAGGCTTTTCCCCTCATTTTCAACACAAGGGAGAAGTGTTATTTCCTCTTTTTTAATTCTTAGGAGGAGTACGGACCTCATGCAAATATTGGTCGCCGGCTTTGATCGACAAAAATTCGTTTCGCGGGACGATGTGATAACCGCACTTCTCAGGCTTCCTGAATTGCATTTGCGAGGGATAAAAGTCGTGCGGTATGACCCAAACCGCATCATTGCAACAACTATGACCTGGTTAACAGACGAGCCCCTTCCTCCGGGAACACGAGGCAGTTATTACCAATCGGAAAATATGTCCGCCATCGTGGTTTGGAATTTCAGTTCCAGGGAGGAATTTTATCATATTCTCTATCACGAAGTGGGACACTACGTATTCATGCGGACCTTGCGGCAACACCAGCGGGATCAATGGATGAAAGAAATCAGACCCCGTGAACCGCAAACCGTATCGACCTATGCACGGAAAAACTCCCGGGAAGATTTTTCCGAGTCCTACGCCGCTTGGGTAAACAAAGACCCTTCCTTGGATAAATGCCCCTTGCGAAAGGCGTTTATAAAGCATGAAGTATTTGCAGAATAGACGCTGATCCGCTCAGGCGAGAGCATCGAGAAGCTCTCCGATCATTTCATAGGATGTATTCATCAGCTGAAGGTTTATTGAATAGATAAACATCTGTTGATTCGGGGAAACCATGTGCTTTACCGAAATATCACCTTGTGCCAGACGGAGCACGTTCTTGTCTATGGTTGCGGCAACTGCACCAGACCATGCAACGCAAAGGTTTGCATTCCGTTGAAACCTCTACTCTGTGTGGAGCTTACCTCCATGTACCAAGTTTACGGCCGTTTGCCCATTTACTTCAGCAAACAACAAATTTTAGCTAATTTTTTTCTGATCTGCTCGATAGATCATCTCGTTGGCCACACATTTCCGGCAAATTGTTCAGCATGGAAGTGAAGTATCTTCGATGCGCTGGCAATGAGACTAAACGGTCCTAGCCGATTCGGAATTGAGAGGATTTATTTTATCGTTTGGCATAGGAGTTCCAAGCTCTTTCGATCTTTTGCTTATCCGGTTTGCCGTCCACCACGATGATCCGAAAGTTCATTTCGGAAGGCTTGCCAGGCTCTAAGCTCCAGGGATATTCCTGAATGGGCACGTAGTTGAAAAAGATTTTCCCAGTCGGCCAAATTCGCATGCGCTGAGGCGCATCATGGTTGTTGGGATGCCCCATAATTATCACCGTGGCGTCGCCCAATTCGGTTGGACCATACATGGCACACCAGCGTCCACGAGTTTCGTGACCGTTGGTACGGTCCATTCCTTCCGAGGTTAGGTAATCGCTGTTTTCCTTGTCCCAATTAAATGGCGACCTGTAGGCCAAAGGACCTCCATAGCGATATGCGGGAAATTCTAGCGGATACTCAGTCACATTGGTTTGAACCGTCTTGTGATCGATCAGATACGCCCCCTGACGAAAACGAACCGAAATAGTAAAGTCTTCCTCTAAAATCACCTCTTCTGGCATGCCATCTTTGGCCAAAGCCACATGGTGCTGCCGCACCACAAATCCTACCCGGTTATTACCTTCGACCACCTTGAGTGTTTCCGCGTAACGGATAGTTGCCTGCTCTTCTTTCAAGTTCCAGAAATCAAGTTTGCGCCCGTTGTGCATCGTATTTACCCAGGCATGCCACAGGCCCATATGGTGAATGTGATCCGATGGATGGATTCCCGTTACCACACCACCCGATGGTGCGTGGATAGGATGAATAAAACCACTGCGCTTGAAATAGGCCGGCTGACCTTCCGGTGGCGGCATTAGAGCTTTGTGATAAACGAGGACAGTTTGTCCATCCCGACTTATCGTAATTTGAGTATCCGATTCGCGAATACTGAGCTCAGCCGATGCCACAGCAAGGGCCAGTGTACTGATGCATAGAAAGACGATAAATGATTTCATGTTATTGGGGTGGTTTTATTGAAGTGAACGAATATAAATCACGAGCGACTCGACGTCCTCATCTGACAGAACGCCTTTGTAGGGCGGCATACCGGCCTCTGCTCCATCAAATCCGGGGAGAAGCACGGAGCTGGGCTCCAAAATGGATTCCCGAATATAGTCTTCCATAGCGCGAACGGTTTTACCATTCGCCAATACTCGCTTGCTTTTGTATAGGCCAAGCCAGGTAGGACCGCTTTTCCCTTCAGTTGCGCCGTCGGTAGAATGACAACCGATGCAACCATAGAGCGTGGCAACTTCCTGTCCGCGCGCTTCTGACACAATGGCCTTCCGGGTTGAGGTATCGCGGGGGGTCGGTGCTGAAGCAAAGAGCTGTTGAAAATTGGTCGATTCAAACCCCAACCTCGTAAGGGAAACTTCGGGCAATTCGTTGGCCGTAAAATAGACCGGCGCCCATTCACCAAATAGAAAATGCTGCACTTCCAGTTGCATGGTTGTAGTCATCTTATCGATGGCAAGGAACACGGATTTTTCATCCTTTGACAACTGGACAGAATGAACAAAACGACTATCAACCCCAGGCGTCCCATCAGCCTTGTATTGGGCAGACCCATAATCTGCTTCGCGTAGATATTCCCATGAGCTCACTTGATAACTGGCAGGATCCTTGGCAATCGACGGATCCAGGTTCTCTGAAAAAGTCAGTAGAATACCTTCCTTGAACAACTCTGCCCAAGTGGGGTGTTGATCCGTTTCTTTTATGACCCGTAAGCGGCAGATTCCTTCAATGCGCTTGGCAACGGAATCCCAGATCTGAAAACCAACCATGTAAGGCATGCCGTCTGTCGGATTTATGGCGCCTTTCAGGAGCGGAACTTCGATATCTAATCCCAAAGGAACGCCCGCTGTCTGAATGATCTCCCCTTCCTCGGGAATGAAAATCTTAATGAGGCTGGGCTGCTTGAATTCCAGATAAAGTATCGATTTGTGGAGAGCGCCGAGGCGTGCATCACTGCCCCACAGGGGATCAATACCGGATTGAGCGACCCGATGTGGCATCCATAAGGCGGGCGGTTGAATTGCAGTATCCTCAAAAGGTCCACCCGGTTGGTAGCCCAGGAAGCTCCCTTTCCGGACAATGTGAAACGGGGTGCTTGGCACCCAATTCCCTTGCTGGTCACTGGCCACGATCAAATCGTCCATTTCTGGAATCGAATTTAAAAACCCATTGCGCAGGCCAAAGGCCCAGTAATCAACCTGTTTTCCGTCAGCTGACACATGTAACACTCGCCCGCTGTGTGGAGATTCAGCCGTGGCCTGTTGTCCACCTTTGTTGATAATCCAGCTACCGTCATTTCGCAGTACCAGGCTCATAGGATAGTCCCGCGTATCCCCACTCTGCGTGAAGCGGTTACAGAACATTTTGTAGAAATCTGTTTCGCCATCGCCGTTGCGATCGACCAGCTGGGTGATCCCCATCCGGCTGAACACAAAGATAGCTTCACCACGAATTTTAATACAGTTTGGTTCGTGGAATCCGGCAGCAATCTTTGTCCATCCTACTGCATCGTCGTTGGCCCCGAGCCCTGATAGGCGATAGACATCGCCATCGTAGGTGACTACCACCGCATCGCCATTCGGGTAGAAATCGATGCTGTAGGGCCGGATGCGTCGCTCCCAAGGATTCGGATACGGCAGGCGAAGTTCATCAATCGCATAAGATCCCTGAGGCTCCCCTTTAGTAATTTCGGTGGCGATAGAGCCGGGCCAGTGTTTCGTTATTTTGCCAGGTGATTCGAAATCATAAGGCGTCAGTGCGAGGGGTTTTAAACCGTCTCCGGATACTGGATACGTAACGCTGACACTTTGAGTGGTGCCGTTGCAGGAAAATGTCCGGACTGTATACCGGTCTTCAAACTCATTACCTGCGTCGTTGGTGACCAGGCTTACCGGTTCACTCACTCCTTCAAACTGAATCGATCGAACCACAACCAGCTGACCATCCACTTTCTCGAGACGGAACTGTTCCCGCACTTTTCCACCAAACAAAGTATAATGAAGGATAGCGGATTCTCCGTGGTCCTCTACCCCAATCCACTCTCCGTATTTCGGAGGTAAAGGTCCTCGGCCCAATTCGGTATCATCCACCCAATGTGAGCGCGGATCTTCAAAGCTAATCTCATGTTCTCGATACCAGCCCGGATATAGCCCGGTGGATGCAATGACATTGCCGACTGGCTTTGGAAGGTTTTTCTGTCCAGACCCCATTTTCCGCAGTGGCACTGCATAGGAAAGAATGGCCAACCCGTCGAGCGTCACAAAATCACCCTGCCAGATACCTGCGACCCGGAGCAGCTCAGTATCGAAACAGACAAAGACATCATTATCTAAAGGGATGAGAAGAGCTCGAGGAATGAGATTATCCGAGTTCCCGGTTGGAGCGATACCCCGCAGGTCAATCGTAGCTTCCAGGAACGGAAAGTCCTTATCCAGAAACTCCGTATACATTGGACTGTCCTCCCTAAGAATATGAGACTGCCCAAAAAGAGTCAGGGGCAATAACACAAGGGCGAGGAAGCAATGCATTGACAATGCCATTAACAAGATTTTCTCACGGAATTGAGGTGTCTAGCTCTCGGCGCTTTTTTGCCAAAGGGCACGAAGCAACTTCAGGTCCTTACCCAAGGCTTTGTATACCTGCTTTTTCGAAATCGTAATTTCACGCTTCCCGTGGTTAGCCCCACCCAGGTCATACTCAGCATGCATCGTCACTGTCGGGTGAACGTCCAACTTTCGCAGCAGTTTGAAATATTCGATGAAATCAACCATTCCATCGCCAAGTGGCGTGTTGAGCACATCGTATTTTCCGTTTCTCTCAGCCCAGATGAAATCTTTAATTACTATGGTGGAGAGATATTCTTTCAACCACTCCAACCCCATGGGCCAAGCCCGGCCACCTTCCACTGTGGCGTGGCGAATGTCGTACTGACAACCTGACCAACGAGGGTCTAATCCTTCGAGCATGTAAACCAGGTCAGGAATATAAGCACCAACGTATTGCCCGGAATGATTTTGGTAGGCGCCATGCAACCCGAGATCTTTATTGACCTCAGCCAAGGCTAACATGTCCACCCGAACGTCATCCAAGTTTTCACGCCAGGATTTTTCGGCAGCATACTTGTAATAAGCCATGCGGTAAAATTTGATGCCCTGGTCGGAAGCGGTCTTCAAAACCTGGACATTCACCGGGTCAGATGCGTTGTTCACACCCGAGGTCATCATCACCGAAAGCAGTCCTTTATCAGCATTAGCCTCTACCGCTTTTGGAAGATCGCGTTCCGCATGCTCCGGTTCGACATGCCCGCCTGGACGCACAGTCAGGTCGACCCCATCAAAGCCTAAATCGGCCACCACCTTTGCCATTTCCTTGTAATCAAGAAACTGCAGGTGCTTGGAAAATACGTGCACTGAAAGTGGCCGAGTCCATGCCGGAAACTTGTCGGCGCCAGATACGGGCACCCTTTTAGAGCCAAAACTCAGCGACGACAGCGTTGCCAACTTTGCAAAATTTCTTCGATTCATAGGGTATTATTTTCAGGAGTGAAAGAGTCCATAGATCATCGATAAATGCCGAAGGAATCAATCAGAATAACTCTCAACAACCGACCCTCAAGGATCACCGATGTTTCAGACCAAAGCCGCGTCGCCACCTTCTGCCAGTAATTAGGGCAGTTTAATCAACAATGGGCGCAAATAGTTAAGACATAATCAGTATTTTGATATCATGGGTAGGGCTTGTGGATGATGTCGTCACATCGTTCCTCGGTACGCCGAATGAGCCGTCTTTTTCTATACCCAAAACACTCACAAAGTTCCGGATTGAAAATTGAGAATCACTTTAAAATGCCTTCGACAAAATGTAGGAGGGAGCTTGCTCCCGAACCGAGAGCACCTGGAGAATCGCCAACGCGTCGAGCGACGGAGTATTGACGGGACCGCCATAGCAGCTGAGGTCCTGATAACCCAAATCATCCGCAAGGAGCATAACCACGTTGGGTGTGGCAGCCCATAAACCTCTTGAGGTGATGAGGATGACGAAAAATAGAAGTGGTCTACTCACTAGAAATCATTTTAGACGCTGATCGGGTGTTTAAAAGGTAGGAGCAAATTCATTCGCGACTCGAGGAAGGAAAGATCGCGAATAAATTTGCTTACAGTCCGATGAGGAACTCACTGGTGTTGAGTTTTTATTAAAGCTGTTTTACTTTGGCCTGAAGTTCCAACGACCCAATCTCAGGCGCAACTTTTTTGAGCATGCCTGCAATCGTTTTTCTCAAATCTTCATCACTCCGGCGGGCTAGAAAAAGCAGTCGATACAGATCTTCTTCGTCGGCGGTGGTGGAAAGGGTCTTCAATGCATCACGCGCAAGTGTACTATTCTCGCCGTTGACGAATTTAAAGAGTTTACCTTTGGCGCCGGGAATGTCGCGATACCCGAGCATCTGGATTCCCAATACAGCATCCTTCTCAGATTCTGATCTGAGCAGCCTATTAACCCGTGCGTTCAATGCATTGCCCGGCATTCTGGCGATGGCGTAGGTAGCAGCTAGTTGAAGCTCTTTATCGCGACCGGAAAAATGCTCAAGGATGATATCGATTGATCTGGCAGAGCCATACGTGCCCAGGGCGCGCAATCCTTCGCCCTGAATTCCTATTTCACTATGCTTCATGGCTTGTAATGCCAGATTCTCAGCTACAGCTGTGTCAAAGGC
>JAPUIL010000712.1 GCA_027297085.1 Verrucomicrobiota bacterium
AGCAATTTCCCTCGGAAACATGAAATTGGGTATATCTAGTGTATAACATTTTTACTCAACCCGGTGAAGATTTAGATTATACGATGTCCACGATGGACCCATAGCCGGGGTCAAACAGACGCCGGAAGGTCTTGATGGCGAAGCTATCGGTCATTCCGGCCAGGTAGTCGCAGAGTAATCTCGCTTTTTCCGGTGCATCAGCCGCCTTTTTGAGCCGTGCTTCCAGTTTGGTGGAAACAAGGCGCATAGATTTTTGGTCTCTGCGTGTATAGTTTTCAAGCAGTGCTTCAAACAGGCGCTCCAGCATGCGGTCACCCTTGTACTCCAGTTGTTTTACCCGCGTGCTTAAAAACACAATATCAAATGCTATACGTTTATAAAGTTCACTTTCTTCCTGTTTGGCGGGATCGATACTCAATTTGAATCGATAGCGGTTTGTCACTTCGCTCATAAAATTACTTCGCTCCTGCAGTGTGCTGGCGTGGATAAACTCGCCGATCTTGAGGCCCAACATTGCGTCGACGTTTCCTTGCCGAATAATGGCTATGATCGATTCGACGTGAGCCGATTCTTGGGCCGTCAGTTTCTGGCTAGATGCCCACTTCTCGAGGTTGTCGACCGTAATAAACTCTGCGCGGATTCCATCCGCTATGTCGTGGATGCTGTATGCGGTGTCGTCCGCCCAATCCATGATCTGGCACTCCAGACTTTTGAATTTGTTTTTGGCATCCGGCGTGAGAAATTCTTTAGCCAGTTCTTTTCCATCGAACACAAAATCCAAATAAGGTTTTTGGGCATCGAAAAGAAAATGGTTCTCCGGCTGATCACGTTCCGAGTAGAGGGATTTATATTTAAGAACTCCGTCGAGCAAGGCCCGGGTAGGGCGCATGCCACTCCGTTTCTTGAAGTCGGAGTAAATGGTTTCGGTAATCAGGCGTAGCGTTTGGGCATTGCCTTCAAAGCCTCCGTATTCTCGCATCAATCGATTGAGAGTTTTTTCCCCATTGTGTCCAAAGGGTGGGTGCCCTAAGTCGTGGGAAAGGCAGACGGCTTCCACCAGGTTTGGATCCACGTGGAAGTCTTCGCCCAGGTGTTTGCTGGATTTTTTTAAATAACTGCAGATGGATCGACCAATTTGTCCGACTTCGATGGAGTGCGTAAGCCGAGTTCTGTAAAAGTCATATTCTCCGGACTGAAAGACCTGCGTCTTAGCCTGCAATCGGCGAAAAGCGGAGGTGTGAATGATACGGTCGCGATCCACTTCGAAACAATTACGATAAGGATCGGGCTGTCGATCGGGGATAGTGGCCTGGTCGAAGGTAGAATAAAAAGAATTCTCCATGTGCGTCCAATAAGGCGGGTCAGCTGGCCTGGATCAATTAGGAAAGTACTTTCTCAATTTTAAGACATCTCCTAGCACGGGACTTTCACGCATTCGGTGAGAATTACGGACCTTGGTGGTTGAGGCTTGAGGCCCAAGTGGTTCTTGCTAAGCCATAAGTATGCCCAAGAAATCTGCATTGTCAGAATTGAAACGCCGTCTGGGTGGTTCTGTTGCGACTGATGAAGACAGTCTCTACTGGAAATCGTTCGATAGTAGTAAATTGGCCTTTCGGATTGAAGCGGTCATTCAGCCAAAAAACGACAAGGAAGTCGGACCCGTGTTGAAGCTGGCCAACCAATACAAAATTCCTGTCACGACCCGAGGTGCCGGTACTTGTTTGACCGGTGCTGCTTCTCCAGTAAAGGGCGGTTGGGTGCTCGATCTTTCCGGATTGAATCGCATTCGCATCGATAAGGAAACGGGTATGGCCTATGTGGGCCCAGGAGCTATTATTGCAAAAATTCAGCAACGAGCCGAGCGATTGGGATGGTACTATCCGCCCGATCCTTCGTCGAAAAAGTTTTGCACTATCGGTGGCAACATCGCCTGCAACGCAGGTGGAATGAAGGGCGCAAAATATGGGGTAACACGGGACTATGTTTATGCCCTGGAAGGATTTCTTCCGACCGGAGAATTTGTCCGTTGGGGAGCAGATGTGAGAAAGTATGTGTCGGGTTATAATATGAGAGATTTATGGATCGGCAGCGAAGGCACCTTGGGTGTGATCACCAAGGCAGTGTTGAAACTGATCCCCAAGCCCCCTTGCAAATGGACTTTGTTGGCAGCTTTCAAAAATGAGAGTCGGGCTCTTGCCGCTGTTCGCGCATTGGTAAGGCAGAGAGTGATTCCTTCAATTCTGGAATTTCTGGATAGTGAAAGTGTGCTCTGCGCCGAAAGCCGGACCGGTAAGCCGCTTTATCCTGGAGGGGGGAGATCCGCCGTTCTTTTACTGGAGCTCGATGGCGACAAGAAATCTTTAGAGGTAGATCGCAAGGTGGTATTGGCCTGGGCCAAGGATCGGGCAACCCGGTATTCAGAAACCTATGACGCCGAAGAAGCTGAAAAACTTTGGCAGGTTCGTCGTCAAGGCTCTCCTGCCATGTATGAGCTAGGAAACACTAAGTTGAATGAGGATATTGTGGTGCCCCTGCGTAACCAGGGAGCGCTCATGAAATTTGTTATGCAGTTGAAGCGGGAATCAGGCCTTGCTATTCCTACGTTCGGACATGCGGCCGATGGAAACTTCCACGTGAACATCATGTTTGATCGTGGCAACAAAGTTCAGGAAAAGGCTGCAAAGAAAGCCGTGTTAAAGTTGATGAAAACGGTTGTCGAATTGGGGGGCGCCATTACCGGGGAGCACGGAATCGGGTTGGCCAAATCTCCCTTTATGGCCATACAACATAACAAAGCCGAGATTGCCGCCATGCGGGCCATCAAGAACGTGCTTGATCCGAACGACATTCTTAATCCAGGTAAAATTTTCGATCGTTACGTGGTTTGGGATAAAATTCCGGAAAAGGTTAAACTACCTTGGGATCACAAGTAACTCCGTCGGGCCTGCTATTTCAGGGTAAACTGAAAGCTCTGTCTTACCCGGGTGGTAACCGCTTTGTCCTTAACTTTTCCAGGTTCGAAACTCCAACGACGCAGGGCGTTTATGACGGAGTCTACAAATTCCCGATTGGTGGCGCTGGTGAT
>JAPUIL010000713.1 GCA_027297085.1 Verrucomicrobiota bacterium
CTTTGTCACTTTTATCGAGGTTCTTAAAGACCGTGGTCAGCCGGATCTTGAAGTAGAGCCTGGTATCACGCCTGGTGACTACTTGAAAGGTTTCCTATTGGGGACACGAGCCGCACTTCACGAGAAAGGCCGCCAGTCCATCAGCATCACAGTCAACGAAATCACACCTTTCACGGTCGGTATGCTCATCGCTCTCTACGAAAGAGCCGTCGGACTTTACGCATCTCTGGTAGGAATCAATGCCTACCACCAGCCAGGAGTTGAAGCTGGTAAAAAAGCCGCCACCGAAATCCTTGAGCTTCAGTCCAAGGTGGTAAATCATCTTTCAAGCCAGCCGGGAGTAACCTTTACGGCAGAGACGTTGGAAGAAGCGATAGGAGAAGCGGAATCCGCAGAACTGATATTTAAAATCCTCGAGCACCTGGCAGCCAATCCTTCACGGGGCATCCTTCGCTCCGGCACCGGACCTTTATCTGAATTCAGCTGTCCCTGAGCCTAACCACTCAATTTTGTTTTTCCTATGAATGTATCCCTGCTGCTTCGCATCATTTGCCTGGTAGCAGTGGTCATTTCGGGAGGGTTGTATTTTCAGATTCGAGACCAAAAACTCCGTATCGAAGATAATCTCACACAATCCCGCATTGCTTTGCAGGATAAGCTGGAGGAAACCGCGTCTTTGAAATCCCGGGTACTGAATGCCGAGGAGAGCAGCAAACAAATGAGCCAGTTGGCCGATGAGGAGATGGCGAAATCGAGAGGGTTTAAGGAGCAATTCGATGATTTGAGCAAAAAAGCCAATGAAGCCATCGAAGCCCAGGATCGATCTGAAAAAGAAGTCAAAAAACTCAGTGCCGCCAACCGGGATCTCCAAAGGCAAATAATCAAGCTGGATGCTGCCGTACCTCCCCAGAATTGGCGTGAACAGCAGAACAAGCTTCAATCGCGACTCCTGCAACTGGAAGCTGAAAATTTCTCACTCAAAAAGTCTTTATCCGCTGTAGGACTATCCAGCTCCACTTCGAAGGAATCATTTCAGAAAACTCCCAACCGCCCGGTAAACAGCAAAATCCCGGTAGGATCGGTGATTCGGATTGGACCAAATGGTGCTTTTGTGATTATTAGTTATGGCCGCCAAAAAGGAGCCGTTGAAGGGCAAGCCTTGAGAATTCTAAGAGATCAACAAACCGTGGGGCTTGTCAGTCTTACTCAAATCACAAACGATTTCAGTATTGCCCAGATACTCTCCTCCACTAACACTGGAAGCAATTTAAGTGTGCCGGATATTCAGATCGGAGACTCCGCCCACTTGGAATAGTCACAGAAACCATGAAAATCGTTCGCTTCATCCTATCTTTCCTAACGGTAGCATCCGGCCTTCTTCTCTTCGCTGGTTGTGAAGAAAAAAGCCCCTACGATACTTCTATCCCCTGGAGTAGACCTGCTGATTGGGAGCAACAATTACCAGGTGTCGGAAATCCTGGTCGTTGATTAGCCAACTATGACCCAAAGTGACGGGGACAAAACCCCATTACAGGCCGGCCTTTATCTGGTAGCTACCCCTATTGGCAACCTGAAAGACGTTTCGCCTAGGGCGCTGGAAATCCTAAGTACTTGCGATTTGATTGCCTGCGAGGATACGCGTACCTCGGCAAAGCTGCTCAATCATTACGATCTGCATAAACCGCTCGTCAGTTATCACGATCACAATGAAATCCAACAAGCCCAGGTATTGGCGGACAAAATCCAGTCAGGACAGGCGGTTGCCTTGATTTCTGATGCAGGCACACCCACAATAAGCGATCCCGGCTTTCGCATCGTCAGGGAGTGTCAAAAACGACAACTGCATGTCTCCCCAATTCCTGGACCCTCCGCTGTACTGGCTGCCCTGAGTGCATCCGGCCTACCCTCCGATTCCTTTACGTATACCGGTTTCTTACCAGCCAAGTCCGCGGCCAGAAAACGATTCTTCGAAGACATCAAAAACGCACCGCGCACCCATGTGCTTTTCGAATCCAATCACCGAATCCTAAAGTTTCTGGACGATTTCCTGGAGGTGCTTGGCTCGAACCGCGTACTGTGCGTCGCTCGGGAGTTAACAAAAATGCATGAGACAATTTTTAGCGGTCCGGCGGGGCAGATTGTTGAACAGGTAAAAAGCCGTTCTCAAAAAGGTGAGTTTGTTGTGGTTATAGCACCCGCTGACTTTGAACTGTAATGATGAATCGACCACAAGGTCCCATTGCAGCAGCACTGGATATCGGAAGTAATACCATTAAAATGCTAGTGGTTGAAAAAACGCCAGACGGTCTGAAAAAGCTGGCCGAAAACACCAGCGAAACTCGTATTAGCCAAGGAATTAGTCAGGAGCATCCGGAACTTACCGAAGCAAGTATGAGTCGAGCCCTGGAAGTAATTGGCGATCTCTACCGGGAAATGCGGAGTTTCCATCCGGTCTTTACTCGGATTGTCGCAACCAGCGCGGTTCGAGACGCGGCTAACCGCTCAGTATTCGTGGGACGTGTTCTGGAAGAAACCGGTCAACACATGGATGTCATTTCCGGGGAAGAAGAAGCTCAACTAATTGGGAAAGGAGTTCTGACCGATCCCGCCCTGGTTGATCAGAACGAGGTGATGATCTTTGATATGGGTGGAGGCAGTGTGGAATGTATCCATCTAAAAAACAGAACCATTGAAATGGCGAAGAGTTTGCCTTTGGGCGGTGTTCGTCTCATGGAAAAACATGTAGCGGATCCGTCACAACCACTGACGCAGAATGAAAAAAAGCGGGTAATTGAAACCGTTTTGGAAAAGGTCCAAGAACTCTCCCTCGATATAGAGAATCCTGAAAAAGCTCTGGCCGTTGGAGCCGGCGGCACCTGGGTCACTTCCAGGGCCATCCTCGCTCATCGCCAAGGAAAGACCCTTTCCGAAAGCAGTCCCTATCTGACGATTGAAGACATGAGATCGATATTTGAGGAAGCCTCGAATTACTCACTGGATCGCCGTCTTCAGATTCCCAAATTGCCGCCCAATCGGGCAGACGTATTTCCAGTCACCTTGCTGGCACTCATCACTTTGAGTGAATGGGCCGGAATATCTCAGTTTTACCACTGCTTTCATAGTTTGCGTTATGGAGTTGCTTATGAGCTCTTGCGCACTACCTAATTCAGACCAACGAAAGCTTGAGCCCGGCCAGAACGAATGATTTATTGAAGCTCAAATCCTCTACCAAGCTATGAAAATCAATGTTAGAGAAGCACGGTCTTCGGACGTCGCCGCAATTACTGAAATATTCGTTGCCTCCTGGCAATCAACCTACGCGGACATTATTCCCGGATCACTCCTGAATACCATGACCCCGGAATCGCTGGTTGCCGAATGGACTGAAAAAGTCGATGCGGACCAAGAACTTGTCTACGTGGCTGAGACCGAGGAAGGCATTATCGGATTCGCTCATTTGGGACAAAATTTGGATGAAGATCTGAAAGAAGAAAAATTGGATTTAGTCGAGCTCCACGCCTTGTATTTTCATCCCTCCTCTGTCAATCAGGGGTTGGGAAGCGAGATGTGGGGAATCCTTGAAGAAGGGTTGATTGGGAAATTGGTCGTCCTTTGGACTTTGGAAGAAAACCGGCCGGCCCACCACTTCTATATCAAGCATGGATTCGAACAGGATCTGGTCGAAGGAAAGTTTCATTTCAGAGATCAATCCTTTCCAAAGTTGAGATACCGGAAATTGATAAGCTAAATTTTGAATTGCGGCATTGCGCTCTGGCAAAAGATCCATTCGTTTCTCACGATTCTATGGCAATGACAATCCAGGAAAAACGCGACCGCATCGTGGAAGAAATGTCGTTATTCGACGACTCCTACGAACGTTTCGGCTATATCATCGAAAAAGGCAAGAAGGCGGAAGGCCTTGCCGATGATTTCAAAACGGATGCATTTCGAATCGAAGGATGCATGTCCAATCTTTTTTTGGTACCCGAATTTAAAGACGGACGTTGTTTTTACAGCTCTGACTCGGATTCTCCTATCACTCATGGAATCACGCATTTATTATGTGGACTCTACAGTGGCCACACGCCGGAAGACATTTTGAGTGTGGACCCGGTTTTTCTCTCTGAAGTCGGTATCACCCAACACTTGTCAAGCAATCGCCGAAACGGGCTCTCCAACGTTACCGCTAAAATCTTGGGATACGCGGAACTGCAGAAATCCAAATCTGCCTGACAATCAAATTGGGTATAAATCCCTATTCCAGGTCAGCCGTTTCCTCGGAGATCTCCGCAGCCGCGCTAACGGTATTACCGTGGCCAGGTTGAGGTGCAATGGGATTAACCGGCGGATAGGTTTCGCCCTTAACATGCACCTCCAGCCATCGCTCGATTTCCCAAAGCATATGCATTATCGAATCATACCCTCGGAATGAATGACCTTCATTGGGGAATTGAATATAACGAGCCTGACCTCCTATACCGTTTAAGGCATGAAACAACCGTTCACTTTGCATAGGGTAAGTCCCGGGATTCCTGTCTTCCATTCCATGAAACAGCAGTAAGGGTTCGTTAATAAGGGGTGCATTTAGAAACGGAGACATTTCCAGATAAACCTTTGGTGCGCGCCATAGGTCACGCTCTTCGGACTGAAATCCAAACGGTGTAAGGGTGCGGTTGTAAGAGCCACTGCGGGCAATCCCTGCACAGAACAAATCTGAATGAGCCAGAAGATTAGCTGTCATGAATGCCCCGTAACTATGACCTCCAAGCGCTATCTTTCCTTTTTCACTCACACCTTGGCGAACGAGTTCACGTACCGCGGCCCTGGCAGAGTCAACTAGCTGGGGTATAAACGAATCATTCGGATTGTTACGGCCTTCTGCAATTATGGGCATAGCCGGGTCATCCAAAACAGCGTATCCACGCAATACCCAAATAATAGGACGATTCCAACGTCCCTTAATGAACTGGTAGGGAGACTTTTTCAACTGGCTGGCATTTTCTGCCGTCTGGTAAGCACGAGGGTAAGCCCAAACCAAGGTTGGCAACGGACCATCTCTCTTGGCATTGTATCCTTCAGGTAGATACAAGTTCGCCGTTAAGTTGAGACGATCGGAGCGTTTATAGCGCAATAGGCGGCGTTGAATATTTGCCAATTCGGGAACGGGATTTTCGACATGAGTTATCTGCGAGTGAAACTTTTCCTTGTCGTTCCATAGATAATAATTAGGCGGAGTGGTTTTTGACTCTCGTACGACCAAAATCTCTTCGAATTCCGTATCCATTAAAGTGATCGGAGTTTCGAAATACGGTTTCTTCGAGCGGAAGAGCCTTTTTTTCCGTTTGGTTTTTAGATTAAATCTATCGAGAAACGGACGATCTCCTTCAAGTGAGGCACCTTCACCTATTAGGTACATATGCTCCCCTG
>JAPUIL010000714.1 GCA_027297085.1 Verrucomicrobiota bacterium
TCAGATTTGCCATCTATCACTTCTTCGTTGGCCAAAACAGTTCCGAGAGCTGGGCACCACCAGACGGGTTGATCGGACACATAGGCCAATCCTCTCTTAAACAATTGAAGGAATATCCACTGTGTCCACTTCATGTAACCTGGATCGGTCGTATTGATTTCCCGGTCCCAATCAATGGCGAACCCAACTTTTTTCAGTTGGTCCCGGAATTTTTTCACATTCAGCTCAGTAACTAAGCGAGGATGTGTGCCCGTCCTGATCGCATACTGCTCAGTGGGAAGTCCAAAAGCGTCCCAACCCATAGGCTGCAGTGTGTTGAATCCGCGTGCTTTTTTATAGCGGGCCAAAATGTCCGGAGCCGTATAATTTATGGTGTGACCTATGTGTAGACCATCGCCTGACGGGTAGGGATACATTGCCAGAATGTAATACTTGGGTTTTTCGGAGAAATCCTCGGCCTGAAAGGTTTTATTTTCGGCCCAGAAATTCTGCCAGTGCGCCTCAATTTCGTTGAAGTTGTAGTCTTTGTATCCGGTGGACATAATGAAATGAAGTGAACGAGCTTGATTGAATCGGATTACCAGTCAATAACCCAAACTATGAATCCTTTTCGGATCCTTTGCTTACCCAGTATTCTTTTAATTACCTTGGTTTTTGGTGGCTGTGAGACCATACAATCGTCGAGTTCACCCTCTAGTTCAGAACATGGTTTTCAACAGCTACTCGATGCCGTTGTCCGCATTGATGTGCGTGAGGTGACTTACCGCGGTGGATCGAAACAAAATATCAGCGGGGTGGGCTCCGGTGTGATAATTTCCGAAGCGGGTCATATCCTTACCAACGCCCACGTAGTTTCAACCTTCGCTGAGGAAATCCGGATTACACTTTCTAACCTCGAACGGGTTAGCGCAGAATTAGTCGGCTGGGATCACTGGACAGACTTGGCCTTGCTCAAACTCGATTTAGAGGAACTAGACGAACGAGGTCTTAGCTTTACCAATGCTGAGTTTGGAGACTCGGATGAAGTGTATCCCGGGCTTACTGTATTTGCGGTAGGCACTCCCAATGGCTTAACGCGCACCGTCAGCCGCGGAATCATTTCCAATACCAATCGTTTTTTCGAAGGAGCGGATGGGGTGCACGGTTATGAGACAGGTTATTTCAACACTTGGCTGCAAACGGATGCTGCCATCAATCCCGGAAACAGCGGCGGGCCATTGGTGGACGAAAACGGCAAAATTATTGGAATCAATACACGGGCCTATCTTGGATCCAATAATCTCGGCTTTGCCGTCCCATCAAAAACAGCCCAATTCGTCTTAGCCGGCCTCCTTGAGAACGAGGAAATCATTCGCAGCTATGTCGGTATCGTGCTGGGTCCTATGCAGGATTTGGAAACGTTTTATAACATTCAAGCCAATCAAGGCGTGCTGGTGGAAAGTGTGGATCCGGGTTCGTCGGCTGCTACCAATGGCATTCAGCCGGGCGATATCCTTATTGCCATGGACGGGCAAACTTTGGACGGACGTTTCCCGGAGCAATTACCTCCCATTCAGAACACCATTGCCAATTATCCGGTTGGGTCGGAAATAACTCTGGAAATCAGCCGGCAGGACAAACGCATAACTCAAACTGTCACGACCGAGAAGTTGGAAAGTCGCGTCGGTGAAGAATGGGCTTTTGAGAAATGGGGTCTGAGTGTCAGGGAAATCAGCCGTACCTATGCGCGTGAAAACAAACTTGAGTCCGACGAAGGCATGTTGGTTCTGGGAGCAAAATTGGCATTTCCAAGTGACCGGGCAGGCATTCGGGCGGGTGACATCATTACCAAGATCAACCGTAACCCCGTGGGCTCACTCGATGATTTGAAAGCCCAACACGAGGAATTTAATGCTCAATCGGAACCCTTATTCGTAGAAGTCAGTCGAAATTTCAGAACATCCCTCTTTATATTAAAACCATGAGATCCATTTTTCCCATTTTGGCGGCCTGTTGTCTGGCGAATGCAGGCTTGTCTGCTGATCCTTTCCCGGCCAATCTGAATGAATTAGCCATTGCTAGATCTAAAACGATCGTAGCCCTTGAGTTCGTCATTGAGCGTGAGCTGGACCGGCAGGAAGGTTATACTTACGGACTGATCGTCGATGAGGAAGGAACCATAGTGGTTTTGGAAAGTATGATTCCTTCCTGGATACCAGTGGAAAAGTTGAAAAATATTGTTGGCTTCGCCTTGCCGCACGACGACGAAGAATATCCGCTCGTGTATTTGGGAAAAGACTACCCCTCTGGTTGGCATCTACTTGCCTTTAAAGATGAGTTGCCCGAGGGCTTTAAATCGATAACCGCATTTGACCGGGCCATTGTCAATATGGGCGATCTTGTTTTTGGAGTTGGAGGAGTTGGCAAAGAAATGGGATTCGATCCCTTTGTACTTACGGGACGGGTTGCTATGACAAAACGCATGCCCGATCGTCAGATTATTATGCGGGATGACATTGCTAACCCCGGAGCTCCGGTTTTCAACGTGGCAGGAGCCTTCGTAGGCTGGACGACAGACTCGCTCTCATTTAAACGGATCATGAACGTGGGGCGTGAAACATTGAATATCACAATGACCAACCCAGAAGAGTCTTCAGTGGCACTGAGTAGTGAAGATTTTTTTGACTACCTTGATAACATAGATAAAGACAACCTGGATGGCCCCCGTCCTTGGATCGGTGTATCGGGCATGCAGCCCATTGATCCTGAGGTAGCCAAATATTTGGGTATCGAAAATCAGGCCGGCATCGTGCTCAGTGAAATTTTGGAAGCCAGTCCCTCCAGCGACGCGGGTTTGGAAAACAACGACATACTTATCACAGTGGATGGTAAATCACTTCCGCAGTTCCGGCCGGATTATACAGTGACTCCCTACTTCCAGAAACTCATACGACGTAAGAAACCCGGTGATAATCTGTCAGTTGAAGTGATCCGTGGAGAGGAACACAAGACCTTCGATATTGTAGTCGGTGCGGGTCCTAAAAACATCCGTGAAGCAGACTACCGTTTTTATGAAAAATTGGGCTTTACAGTCCGTGAGTTTCTGCTGACTGATGGCATCCGCCGTCGTTTGTCCAAAGAGGAAATGAATGGTGCCATTGTGAACTTTGTTCGACGCAGCTCAGCTGTTGAGACTGCCGGACTACGAAATGGCGACTGGATCAAACAAGTGGAAGGTCAGGTAGTGAACTCCTATGGAGATGTGCTAGACCTCCTGGATTTAGTCGAACTGGATGAGGAAAGATCTGAATTTGTGCTGTTAGTTGAACGCAACAACGAAACTTCATTCGT
The DNA here is from genome assembly GCA_027297085.1 of Verrucomicrobiota bacterium. GTDB lineage: Bacteria > Verrucomicrobiota > Verrucomicrobiia > Opitutales > UBA2995 > UBA2995. The sequence goes on from JAPUIL010000714.1 coordinate 3,331, forward strand.
TCGAGCTCAACTGAAGTAACACAGTAGCTAAGATGTTTACTGGAATCATAGAAGATACAGGCACCATTCTCAGTTTTGATCAGGGTGAAGCGGCCTACTTGTTAAAAGTGTCTGCCAACAATGTTTTGGAGGACGTAGCACATGGCGACAGCATCGCGGTAAACGGTTGTTGTTTGTCAGTCACTCATTTTGACACCGACTCCGGTGAATTGCATTTTGATGTGTTGGAAGAGACGCGGCGACTGACTTCCTTTGCTGATCTCAAGTCCGGCAGCTTGGTCAACCTTGAACGCAGTTTGTCTTTTAATGGTAAAATGGGCGGACACTTTGTAACCGGTCACGTGGATGCCATTGGAAATATCAAGGTACTGGAGCAACGAGGTAACGATTATTTTCTCCGTATTTCTATTCCTGAAGATCAAGCTAAATACGTTGTTTGGAAGGGATCCATTGCCCTGGACGGGATTTCCCTAACTGTTGCGGAGGTATCCAGTGATAGCTTATCGGTTTGGCTGATTCCAACTACCATGGAAGTGACCAATCTTCGGCAAAAGAAACCGGGTGATCTTATGAACCTCGAGTTCGATTTATTAGCTAAATATGTTGAATCCCTAACCTGCAACTCTCAACAGATGGATACAAAGGTAATTTAGTTAATCTAATGATATCGCGACCATGAATCCAGATAATTGCTCCCTTACTCCAATTTGTATCCATCTTTGGCCTGACGACATGCCGGGTGTTCCTCATTCATGTCTCGGTTATGCACTAAAGTGCGCGCTCTCGCCATCCACTCGTCAACTCCGACCTCTCAAATCCATGAGAATTGCAGGAAACGATAACGGCCTCTATGAAATCTCAGCTTGAATCAGTCATCGACGAATTGAAACGTCTGAGGCGGGAAGGCGTTGAAGGTATTTATATCGATGATTCAACCTTGGCCGGCTTGAGGTCTGCTGTTGGACATCAGGAGGGCGCTGTTTCTGCAGAACCTGTATCTGAAAAAGTAGTCCAGCCCAGTGTACCCAAAAAACCGCCACAGTCTGGCGAATCGCTGAAAAATCTATTTCAGGAAACTCCCACAAAGGCTGAAGTCGAAAAAGTAAAACCACAGGTTGCTCTTAATCAACATGGCAATCCGATTGCGCCAATTCCGGAAACAACGCCGGAAATTCAATTACCTGAAGGTGAAAAACAAGAAATATGGGACGCCTTGAAAGAGCAGATAATAAATGACCCCGTTTGTAAGGAGCATTTGAATCCCGGTGCCAAAGTAGTTGTCGGGGTGGGTAATATTGATGCTGATATTTTCTTTTGCGGCGAAGCACCTGGAGGCGATGAAGAGAAGCAGGGAGAACCTTTCGTGGGTCGGGCAGGGGAGCTGCTCACCAAGATTATTGCGGCCATGGGCTTGAGCCGTGAAAAGGTCTACATTGGGAATATCATGCACTGGCGTCCGGAGATGCCTACCGCTGTGGGCAATCGCCCACCGACTCCCGAAGAGATGGCCTATTGCCTTCCTTACCTGCGTGCTCAGATAGAAGTAGTTCAGCCCAAAGTGATCGTTGCATTGGGTATGACCGCAGTGAGTGGATTATTGGGGCCCGATCCCAATCGCCGGATGGGAGCTATTCGTGGTCAGTTTTATGAGTTCAATGAAACCCCTCTCCTTGTTACTTACCATCCATCCTATTTGCTACGCTACGCGTCTATGAAAACCAAGCGCTTGGTTTGGGAAGATATGCTCCTGGTCATGGAAAAAACGGGCCTCTCCATCTCTGAAAAGCAGCGCGGATTTTTCCAACCTACTTGATCAAGATTCATTCAGACATATCTAAATGGCTGAGTCGCCGGATATATTTTTTCTTCATCCAAAACTTTCGGATTTGCCGGAATCGTTGAAAGAATTGTTGTTTGATCCAGATAAACTGAGACGCGAAGGATTAATCACCCAAGAAATATGCGGTCGCGGCACCACCTATTTTTTTCAATTGCGCGAAAATTCCTGCGTGTTGAGGCATTTCTGGCGTGGTGGATTCATGAGGCACCTATCCAAAGATGGCTATGTCTGGATGGGCCTTAAGCAATCGAGGGCCTATAGGGAATGGCAAATACTCGAAACTTTAGAAAATCTGCGTCTGCCTGCGCCGCGACGAATTGCTTTACGGATTCAGCGATCCGGTCTTCTTTGCCGTTCAGACATCATAACAAAGGAGATTAAGAACATAATGGCATTAGGCTCTCTACTAACCCAGCGGCCATTATGTGAATCGGAATGGCAGAGCATCGGTGAAATGATTCTGAAATTCCATGCGAATGGCATCTTTCATCAGGACCTCAATGCCAACAACATCCTGCTAGGAAATGGTTCCTGCTATTTGATTGATTTTGACCGCGGCCGGATTCTACAAGGAAATTGGTGGAAACCTCGCATGCTTAACCGCCTGAAGCATTCACTCGAATCGCTTTCAAGAAAACATAAAACCTTCCATTTCAACCCCCTCTACTGGGAGTATCTGATGGATGGATATAATTCAGTTAGCAGCAGCTGAATGGGAGATCGAAATTGAGAAATGAGCAAGCTTTCTCACGGACTCCTCTTAAAACAATGGTTCATCTAATCACTATAATTCCGTTGATCCCAATGGCATTTCAACCACTCTTCAGGTATGGCAAATAAGATCTACACACGATCGGGGGATCAGGGTAAAACAGGATTATTGAGCGGCGAACGTGTAGATAAAGACGACATCCGTATCGAGTGCAACGGTGAGCTGGATGAGGTTACAAGTACGCTCGGCCTGCTTAGGTCAAAACTGTCCGAAGATCACGCCTGGCAGACCAATCTTCATCGTATACAGGTGCAATTGATGAACACTATGTCCCATATTGCTGTAAGCAGCAAAGCGCGGGAGAAGATGACAATTCCATTGCCACTGGAGGAAGCAACCTTTCTCGAATCGTGGATGGATGAAATTGAAATTACCCTTGGCACGGCCTCTGATTGTTTTCTCGTGCCTGGAGGTACTGAGATCGCAGCTCTCTGCCATGTTATTCGTACCCAGGTTCGCCGGGCCGAGCGACGCCTCTTCACCTTGCATAAAATTGACCCAATCGACCAAAGCATACTCAAAATGGTGAATCGCCTATCCGACTTGTTCTATAAATTGTCCCGGCTTGATCTTCAAATGTCCGGTGTCGATGAAGAGCGCTGGAAATTCTTCAAATCCAAGACCCACCAGGAGTAAGGTCACAAGATTGGAGAGCTCAGGAATTCCGTGAAAAAATCCTCAAACAAACTAAGACCGGCGTTTAATAGGTCGATGCTTTTGCTTGTATCTTTGGTGGTGAGCTTTGCGGTAGTCGAACTATCACTACGTATATTCTACCCCGTTTATGCATATGCCGCAGAATCCCAGTATGATAGAAGTACCAGTCGTATATGGGTTCGTTCCAGGAACTCCAGCTATGAACGGCAGCACCCAAAGACCGGTAAATCGCATTTGGTATACCACAACAACCTGGCGCTGCGGCAACATCGGAATTTTGATGATCAGGCTATTACGTCAGCAATAAATTTAGGATTTTTTGGGGATTCATTCCTGGAAAATCTTCGTTTGCCGTCACCTTATTCGTTCAATGAACCGCTCGATTACCTGCTGAACACCCATGGGAAAAACGTCAACGTACTGAACTTTGGAATCGACGGTTACGGCACAGACCAAGCATTCCTGTATTATCGCGATTTCGAATATTCCGGGGAGCTCGACTATGTATTTTATGTATTCTGTGCAAATGATCTCAGAAACATTTATGAGAACGATCTTTTTTCCATAAATGCCGATCATGAATTAGTTCAAAACCAGGCACAAAATACTCCTCGATGGGCTAGGCTTCTAAGTAGATTTCATACGACCTACGCAATAGTCGATTTTTTTAATGAATACTCACACGGAAAACGATTTCACGATGAACGCGCTAATTTCATCGAACACGCAATCATTACAGGATTGGAATCAGAAGACCTCGAAAAAAACATCACAATATTCATTTCACTACTACATTTATGGAAACAAACAGTCGAGGAAAACGGAGGAGTTTTTTCTGTAGTACTCTTACCAAGACTAGATGAGCACAATGCCAGGTATCTGTTTCCGGAAGAATTTCACGTGATCAATCTATATGAGAAATTTCGTGAGGATATTGCCGATTATAAATTTCAGGATTGGAGTTTTGAAAACGACGGGCATTGGAACGAAGCGGCAAACCAATTAGTTGCCACTTATTTGTATCGCGAATTAGAGGAAAAAATGGGTTTGCAACCTATATCTTCAGATAAACTTAAAAAAGAAACATTCACTTACTATTCAAGTTTCGAAGGATGGATGCCGGACGGATATCTATTATCAGAAGTAGAGGTCGACTCGCGTAAGCGAGAAGAAGTGAAATCAAAATACAACAGCATTGCCAAGGATACTCATTAAGCGGTTCAGAGAACTCTTCTGATAGTAGCCGGTCCTTCCGGCATATCCGCGGTATCACCTTCCAGTTTGGAGACTACTGCGTTACCAAGAGGAGAGTGCAGGGTCAGGACAGTTATTTCTTTATCTTCGACCTGTAAACTCAATCCGCCGCCTCCAGGTCCTAAAAGATACCAGCCAGTGGAGCCCTTACGTTCTATTTCCAGCAGAGAACCTAAACCTATTTGTTTGGATGGAGGTTCGATGAAGTGTTGTGCGCGTAATAGGCTGAATCCCTGTAAAGCTTCACCAAGTTCCTTGACGATTTGAGCCTGGCCACCAGCCAGGTATGAAGCTTCGAGACTTCGTGTATCGTACTTTCCTTCTGAATACGCGTCTTCGTCCGTTGCCGCATCGAAGGCTTCTCTTGAAGCCTTGGTGCCCAACTCAATTTCCCGTTCCAGAATTTTGATCACCTTGTCTATGACGACGAGCTTATCCATAACACAATAAACCGGTTATTTAAATAAAACCCTCTAAACCAGGCAAGGCTCAAAAGGTTGCGGAATAGTAATTTGCACGGGCCCCGGCGATCTTCCGAGTGACTTGGCGAACCAGGCGCGCGCATCGGAATCTCCATGAGTGAGTACCACACTACGAGGCTCACTCGCGGTCGCAAAAGACATTAATTCATCGCGGTTAGCGTGGCCACTTAGGTCGAATTTTCGAATACGGGCCCTCAAGGGCAAACTCATTCTCAAACTATCAAATAGAAAAGATTCGCCGGGCTTGGTGTTTAGCAATTTTCCGGCTGGCGTATCGGGATCGCAGTAGCCCACAAAACAAATGGAATTCTCGTGAAACGGAAGCAAGCTGGCGGCAACTTTCCATGAGGGTGTGAGCTCGACCATCATACCGCTGCTGCAAACAAATATACCAGGAAGCGGCACTCGTTTTCCCGGGCGTAGATTTTTAACGGGTTTTACCCGCAACTCACGAATCACTTTAGTGGTAAACGTGCAAAGTTCGGTGCGTTTTGTGATCTTGTCGATGTACTCGGACAGTTCCATTCCCAACCCGGAAGAATAGATAGGAGTGGTAGGTATATCTCCTCGTAACCTCGCCTTATGAAGTAGATTGAGAATTTCTTGCATCCTTCCCAAAGCAAATACCGGGATTAAAACCGAACCTCCTCCGTGAATGGTAGTTCGGACAGATTCGAGAATTTTCTTAACCTCTTCATTCCGGTTAAAATATGGATCCACTTCGGTTGCCCCACGTGTTGTTTCCATAATCAAAGTATCGAAAGTTGCCTGGGGAAATCTGGCTGCTGGCAAGATGCTTTGCGGCGAGAATAACACGTCTCCGGTGAAAAATATCCGGCGATGTTTGTAAACAATCTCAATACCTGCCGCTCCCACTACATGTCCTGAGGAGTGCAAAGTGACGGAAAGCTCTTCTCCTTGTTTCTCAAGAATTCTTGATTTTCTAAATGGGATGGGGTGAACGTGGTTTGTTAGACGATCGACTTCCTCGTGATTATAGAGTGGATACTCCGGGATGTAGTGTTCCTCTCGCTGCCGTCGCATGACATTGACCGAATTGTGAAGCATCCTCTGGTAAAGAATCTCACTCGGTATGCTCATTATTACCTGCGTATCCTGGATTTGCCGGACAAGTAATGGTAGTGCCCCCAGGTGATCGAGATGGCAATGAGTAATAATAGCCAGGTCGATTGTATGATCGTCAAGGCGGTGTAGTTCCGGAATGGCCTTTACACCCACTTCCTTAGGGTTGATGCCACTATCAATGACCAGTTTAAAAGGCCCGATTTCAATCAAACTGCAATTCGCACCCATGCCTGCAGCTGGATTCAGATCCGTGTAAATCATGAAAGTTCTTCCTTGGGCAAATCAGGTGGCAGGTGCAGGTCCATAGCAGGTATTCTGGTAAATACAGGTCGTTGATTTTCATCCACGCCAAAAAAGCTGCCCATGGCGAGGGCGTTTTGATCTGACAGATGAAAGCTGTTATAGGAAAATGATTCACCAGGAGCGAGAGTAGGGGTTTTGCCGACTATTCCATCTCCTTCGATAACCCGAGTTGATCCGTCCTGGTATTCCAAAATCCATTTCCTTCCGAGCAACTGAATGGTGTTACTGGATCCATTTTCGATGGTCAGGAAATATACGAAGACATGCGGTGAGTCGCCAGGAAATTGTTCGGGAGCAAATTGATAAATTAATTGATCCAGGTAAACTTTCAGTTTGGGCACTTCTCTGGCTTTTAATCCCATGAATCAGCAGTAGTAATAAATAGTCTTTACTCTCGACGATGGGTCTGGATAGGAAATTTTCAATCGCGAAAGATGAGTTGGCCGCACTATGTAATTTTGTTCATGATAGGATTCCTGGGGAGTGGCCATTGCGTGGGAATGTGCGGAGGATTTGCCATACTGCTCAGCAGTACATCACTGGTTTTATCACAACCTGATTAGTAAAGCCGGGTTGAGCGAATAGTTGTTGGTGCCAATCGGGGAATGTGAGGCCTTATTTTTAGCCATACCACAAAAATTCCAAGACCTTAAGGTTGTTCGATTTCGGCATTGTTTTGAAAACAAAAACTCCCACACTCACCGATAATGAGTAAATTAGCACTCCTTTCGGTATTCGATAAAACTGGATTGGTTGAATTTGCGCATGCACTTACGGAGAAGCATGGATATACGATTTTATCCACCGGCGGTAGTGCCCGCACCCTTCGTGACGCCGGAATATCCGTGATGGATGTCAGTGAATACACCGGATTCCCGGAGATGATGGAAGGACGGGTTAAAACTCTCCATCCTAAGGTTCATGGAGGGCTGCTTTGCCGAAGGGACAAACCCGATCAACTGGCGGAGGCAAAGGAAAATGGAGTTTCCATGATCGATCTGGTCGCCGTGAATCTTTATCCGTTTGAAAAGGTGACGGCTGATCCTTTATGCACTTACGAAAATGCTATCGAAAATATCGATATCGGTGGACCCTCCATGCTTCGTAGTGCAGCGAAGAATCATGCCAGCGTAACTGTGGTCTGTGAGCCGTGTGATTACGACCGTGTACTTCAATCAATCGAATCAAATGATGAGTCTGCCCAATTGAACCTCCGGAAAGAACTGGCACTTAAGGTGTACCAGAGAACCTCTGAATACGATAAAGCCATTTCCGCTTACCTGGCCAATCAACAAGCTGAACCAGATTTGGAAGCTATCAGCGGTTTTCCAAAATTCTGGGATGTCCAACAACCTAAAGTGACCAATCTTCGTTATGGTGAAAACCCACACCAGCAGGCGGCGCTCTATGGGAATTTCTTCGATGTATATGACCAGCTTCAAGGAAAAGAGTTGAGCTACAACAACATCCTGGACATTACCGCGGCCACCTACCTGATCGGAGAGACCGACAAGGCCGCGTC
>JAPUIL010000715.1 GCA_027297085.1 Verrucomicrobiota bacterium
ATCACCTCTATGAGCAATCCTGTCCTTCTCAGTCAGACGCAGATTACCCGAAAATATTATTGGATGCCTGGATTGTCTCCTCTTCTGTTAGCTCTGGGTGTAACGCTCGGTTTAGTTGGTTGCGGGGATTCGAAGTCCAAAAAATCATCCTCTCCACCTCCTGCCAAAGACAACTCGAAGCCGATTATTCATTTGGTTTCCATTCCTTTTGATATCGCTATTCAGGCGGCGTTGAGCGGACATGCGGAAACCGTTAGCCAGGCATTAGCTACGAAAACCGACCCAAATCAAGTAGACGAAAATGGCCGGACCATGCTCATGGTGGCTGCTTTCAACGGACATACGCCCATTGTTAAAGAACTTATCAACGCCGGCGCCAAAATAGATCCTCAAGACCTGGCCGGACGCACAGCTCTCATGTACGCTGCCACAGGTAAAAACCTGGATACGGTTGCGTTACTCCTTGAAAACAAGGCATCAGTGGACCTGGTAGATGGAGATGAGCACTGGACTGCCCTGATGTTTGCCGCGGCTGAAGGAAATATCGAAGTCGTTAAACTATTGTTGGAAAGTAGAGCCAATCCGGCCCTGGTGGACGTGGATGGCTCTACGGCAGAATCGTTTGCCAGCGATAATGGTCACACAGCGGTGGCCGAGTTGCTCCACGGATTGGGAAAATAAGGGGTTCTGTAAAAATAGTTTTATAGAGAAAACAGCCTAGAATATTTATCTGGCTTCCAGGGGTTTAATTCCCATGTGTTTCCCTTTTCAACTATCCTGCTCTCAATGATTTGGACTGTAATACTTGCACAGGCCCGAACCTTGCTCAATTTTAAAAGTGCTTGGCTATGGTCTCTTCTACTTGGATTCACCGGTTTGCCGGTTCTCCAAGCCTCCCCAAAAACGGCTTATTTTCTTGGCAATTCCTTTACCTGGGATGGGCAGCCTCACAACATGTCTACTTCTACCACCTTTCCCAACGAGTTGGACCCGACTATTGGCTGGAGCATCTACTCAGGGAAATCACTTTCCTTTATTGTGGATAACCCGGAAGGTGTGGTAAAGGAAGTTGGATTTGTAGCGAGTGATTATTATCCTGATCCAAGCTTCAGTGGAAATTTTGAAACGGACCTCCCTGGACACACCTGGGACGTTGTGTCCTTTCAACCCCACACCTATGGAGCAGGGTTGATTATCGAGGATGAAATCGCCGCTGCCCATACAGTAATCACAACTGCCCTGCAGAACGCTCAGAACAATAAGACCCAATTCTACGTTTTCGGTCCTTGGGCGTTTCAAGAGAGTGCTGACAAAAACAACGGCCGCTTCTACTCCGAGAATTGGTTAAGCGGCTACTCAGAGAGCCAATTAAATTCGGGTAAATTGCCGAATGTGCGGCAGGCATTTCGATCGCTTTATTGGGACAGACTAAAAACAGAAAATCCAGGAGTAACCATAAATTGGATACCGATTGGTGAAGTCCTTTACAATCTTGACCAGCAACTACGAGGAGGAGCCTTAGCTGGGCTAAACGGATCCTGGGACTTATTCGATCAGTACGGGGTTCATCTCCACGATACAGACGAGGATGGTATCGCTGGCCGGTATATTTCTTTAATAACAACTTTGAGTACGGTCTGGGGTTCTCATCCATCAAAATTCCAGACCAAGTATGACGGAGTAATCGAAACTAAATTTAAAGCCTTGGTTGATGATGTAGTTTGGGATACCATTTTGGCTTTTTACCCCGACATCGCCAGTGTTGAAGAGGAATTAATAATAGAAACCGGATTAATAAGACATCCGGGATTACCCGGGGATCTTATGAAATCCTCCCGGTATGTTATAGGAGCGCGGTTGGGTGAAAACCAGGTATTTGGCGAGTCCGCCACTTTAGAGTACGCTACCAATTTCGGAGGAAGCAACATCCTCAACGATCCTTACAACATCAGCAATGCAACCGATCGCAACGCCTTGGCCGATGTTAGTCATTGGACCAGTGTCAGCTATGGAAACAATGGTAATCCACTTCAATTTGAAGTAGCCTTAAGCTCAGAAGAAGCGATCACCAGTTGTGAAGTTTATCCCGGACGCTACCAGGTGCCAGCCACCATTGAGGATGGCAAAGCTTACCTGACGATCCATGCGCCAAACCGCTATTTGTATTTAGTAATCAACGGCAATAAGGAACACCCGCTATTTCTATTTGTGGATCCGCTTGAAGAAAACCCACCATCAAATGGCGACGAAGGTGTCTTATATTACGGTCCGGGAATCCATGATATTGGAAAGAATTTCACTTTGCCCGAAAATATCCACACCGTCTACATTGCACTTGGAGCCTACTTAAAAGGCTCCATTTTTGCGAATGGCAGGTCCGATATTTCTGTGCGAGGACGAGGCATACTTTCCGGAGAAAGCTACGGACTGGATTCGGAAGTAAATGCCGCAATTCATTTTGACGGGTTGGGCACCAACCAGCTTATAGAAGGCATAACTTCAATCCGGTCCTTGAAATATCACATCATTTCTCGCGGAACGTTGACCACACGAAACGTGAAATGCCTTTCCTACAATACTACTACTGATGGCATCGTGGCTGGGGTGAACTCGTTGATTGAGCACAGTTTTTTTAAGGTTAACGACGACGTGATCAAACTCTACTACGACAATCAGATCGTGAGGGATATTGTTGTGTACCACCAAACAAACAGTCCGGTTTTTGAGTTTGGTTGGTCAGGGCAGGAATCCAAGAACAGCCTGGTACAGCGAATTGATATCGTAGAAGACAACACTCTGGGCGTTAATGTGACGGGTCAGGCGATTCTAGGTTGGACGCATAATTCCAAAGCGGGTGGAGCACAAAAGGGGCATATCTTCGAGGACATTCGGGCCGAGAACGGCAAGAAACGCCTCATGCACCTCAATATTGATAATGCGCCCGGCCTGGTAGAAATAATCTGCCGGAACTGGAGTATTCGTGAAACAGAGGATACGAGCGACCTATTCGCAGTCAGCCCGGGAAGAATCAAAATAGCCTTTGAAAATGTTATAGTTGACGGACAACATGTGGATGGTTCGGAATTTCAGAATGTAGGCGACAGTAATTTGCAGTTAGATTTTAAACCCCTTGAAAGCACCGATCTTCCAAGCATTGTTACGCAACCTTCCGGAGCTTTGGTAAGTCTCGATGATGATGTCCTGCTCTCCGTTGAAGCTGAAGGCCCAGGAGCGCTTGACTACCAATGGAGAAAAAACGGTGTTCCCATGCCGGCTGCAACTGCATCCACTTTTTCACTACGAGGTATTCTTACCGAAGCGACCGCGGAATACGATGTGGTCATCAGCAATCCTTTTGGATCTTCGACAAGCCGATCAGCCTTTGTGTCTTTTTTCCCCATTGATCAATCCATAAGTTTCGTCCCCCCCAATGACGTATCGATACTGGAGGAGTTCGCTTCTCTGCATGTATCCGCGAGCTCTGGTCTTGATGTTGAACTCGAATTGATAAGCGGGCCGGCTACTTTATCGGAGCAAACGCTCACCTTCACCGGTCACGGAGAGGTGGTCGTCCGCGCATCGCAACCTGGAACCGATTTGTGGAATTCCGCAGAGCCTGTGGAACGCAGCTTCAATGTTTATTCGATAGCCGATACATGGAGACTTGAGAATTTGGGTACGGCGGAAAGCGTCGGAGATGCTGCTGATTTAGCCGATCCGGACTTCGATCAAATTCCTAACTTATTCGAATATTATCTGGGAACTTCTCCTCTCGGTTTTGATTCGAAGATAATTTTCGCGCCCTTGAACGAAGATTCAGATTTCGATTACGAAACAACCCAGGCATATTCTTCGCTGGATGGCCTGGAGGCAGTTATTGAAACTTCAAGCAATCTCATTGAGTGGATTGAACTGGATCCGAATTTGGTGCACGTGGAAGTAACCGGAGGGGGTGATCTACATTATAGGATCAAAACAAAAAACTTGCCGGCACCGTTCTTTATCAGACTGAGGGTATTGGCCCGCTAATAAATAGTTTGTAAGCTTACTTTGAAGGTAATCAGGCCTTCCCTATTGTTGGTGGATTCTAATTTACCTGGGTAGAAAGGAAGGAATTTCTCATGGATTGATCGCAACAGCAACGGCTGATCTATGGTGCATATATAATTCATCAGGATCCTGTGAAATATAGAAATTGATCTTCTAGCCGTGAGAGATAACTCTTTACTCTCAAGTTGACCCTGCTTCCAAAAGATTCTTCTCAAAAAGCAACTGCCATGCAGTCTGCCATGATCTTGCCTGTTTTGCGGAAAAGCTCGCACCAGCCGTACGTTCAGCAATTTGCTTGGGAGATTAAGCAAGCTTCTCTGGATATCAAGAAATTCAAGTGTGCATGGCAGATAGTACTCAAACGACACGATGTATTCCGCCATCGCTTTCAAATTGCCGATAATGGTGAGGTCAGAATTACCGAATCAGCTCGCACCCTCCGCTCCTATAAGTTTCACGACTGCCAGGCAATGGAGAGTAAGAAAAGAAAACAGGCAATAGATGAATTTAAGAAAAAGGACCTTCAATCAGGATTCAATCCGGATAGACAACCGCTCTGTCGATTTAATCTTTTTCAATTAAGTCCGACACATTTTCAGTTGATATGGACATCCCATCATTGTCTGTTTGATGGCAGAGGGCGTCTCACTCTCATCAAAGAATTCTTGGAAGCTTACACGGCTTTATTGAAGAAACGACCTGTTAATCTATCACCACCTCAACCATTTTCCTCTTATTTAGATTGGGTTGCAAAGAAGAGGTTTAAAGACTCCCTCAAATTTTGGAAAAGACAACTTTCTGACCTGGAAGATCCCACGCCCCTGTCATTCGGGATGGATTCGGTAAGACCGAAGAAAAATCATACTTCCCACCAAAAATCCTCATCCAGGCTGTCTGCCACTTTGACTTCAAAATTACACCGTTGGTCGAAGAGAAATCAGCTCTCAATAAACACATTGGTACAGGCGGCTTGGGGAATCTATTTGTGGCGGACTTCCGGAAGGGATTTGGTGGTCTTCGGCGCACCCCGGGCCTGCAGGCGATCTTCAATAGCAGGAGCAGCGGATACGGTAGGTGTCTTAGTTAACACAGTTCCCGTATCGATTCGATTCAAAGGAACGGATACTGTCGGGAACTTGTTGGCTGCGGTCCGAAAAACTTGGGTAGCCATTCGCGACTATGAAAATACACCTTTAAATCTGATTAGACAGGCAAGCGGAATACGGGCCGACAAACCACTCTTTCAAAGTCTAGTAGGTTATGAAAGAAATCAGCTAGAGGATTTAATTGCCAACAATTTGGGATATCATTTTCGGTTCAATTTGGAAGGATTCACCGATATTCCATTTGTTGTGCAAGTCTACGACGGGCCTCGCATTAAAATTGAAGCCAGTTACGAAAGGAAGCGCTTTGATCCTGGTGCTGTAAAAATGACCGTCGACTGTCTGGAAACTATATTGAAGCAGTTGATAATAGACGAATCATTACCACTCAGTTCAGTGGAATTATTGTCACCTGGGCAAATCCGAACAACACTGCGTCTTGGATCGGGAAAAAAAGTATCTTTGCCTCGCCCTGTTGTGCATCAGCAGTTTGAATACATTGTCGAAAAGTATCCCGAAAAAGTGGCAATCCAATCCGGCAAGGATTCTCTCACTTATCTTGAGCTAAACGAAAAGGCGAATCAACTGGCCAGATACCTTGTGCGTCAGGGACTTAAACATGGAAGTTTTGTGGGATTGTTTCTTGAGAGGAATATTTCGCAAATGGTCGCCATCCTCGCTATACTTAAATCAGGAAGCGCTTATGTTCCTTACGATGTAAAATATCCGAAGGAGCGACTGCACCAGATCGTTGCTGATGTGAAACCGGCTTGTATCCTGGCAAGCACTCACCTTTCTGATCAGATAAATGCCGCGGAACTTAAAGCGACCTACCTCGATTCTGAAGAAAAAGCAATCAGCCGATATTCCAAAAAGAATCTGGCCGTTCGGGTTCAGGAGGATAATCCAGCTTACATTATGTATACTTCGGGATCGACGGGAAAACCGAAAGGAGTGGTAATCCCCCATCGCGGCATTAGCCGATTGGTTTTGAACCCGAATTATGTCCGATTGAATTCGCAGACGCGCACCTTGCAAATGGCGCCGACTTCTTTTGATGCCTCTACTTTTGAGATTTGGGCACCAATTCTAAACGGCGGAACTTGTATTCTACATTCCGGAGAAGTTCCGGACATCGCCGTTCTCCCCGAACTCATACAAAAGTATCAGATCAATACGCTTTGGCTGACTGCTACCCTATTCAATTTAATAGTGGATACCTCACCTCGATCCCTGAACGGAATCAGTCAATTGCTGGTGGGAGGTGAGGTTTTGTCGCCAGTTCACATCAAAAGTGCACAACAAAAGTTGAGAAAAACGCAATTGATCAATGGATACGGACCCACCGAAAACACCACCTTTTCATGCTGCTACTCCATTCCTAGGAATCATGCTAAAGCAAAAAACATCCCCTTAGGCAGCCCAATTAATAATTCCAACACTTACGTTTTAGATAAATACCTCAACCTGTTACCATTTGGTGTAGCTGGAGAACTTTACGTAAGCGGCAAGGGAATCGCCCTAGGTTATCATCGTCGGAAGGTGCTTACAGGTGAGAAGTTCGTTCAAAATCCATTTTCTGATAAATCGGGTGACCTGTTTTATAAAACCGGAGACAAGGTCTACCTTAAAGCCAACGGGGACATCGAATTTTTAGGCCGCTTTGACGATCAGATCAAAATCCGCGGTTATCGCATTGAACCTGGTGAAATTCAGGCCGAACTCATAAAACATCCAGGCTTAAAGAGTGTTTACGTAAAAGCATTTTCGGACGACAAGGATGAAATAGAACTGGCTGCCTTCATGGTTAAGGCAAACGTCCGGAAGCTGAATTCAAACAACATCCGAAGCTGGTTCTCGAACCGTGTACCCGAGTACATGATTCCGCAACACTTCGTTTTCCTCAAAAACTTTCCTCTCACCAAAAACGGAAAGATCGACCGCCATGCTCTGCAAGTTCCTAAACGATCCGTTAGGAAGCCCGCCCGACACTGTCTTAAGGATCTCACAAAAACTCAAAAAATCCTATTACAATCATGGGCGAAAATTCTGGGCGAAAAACCAACTAGCTTGGAACTATCCTTCTTCGATGCTGGAGGTCATTCCTTGTTAGCATCCAATTTCATCTATGAGGTGCATACCCGATTCAGGGTCCGCATGTCCTTCTCCCAGTTTCAGGAAAACAGTTCCATTCGAAAGCTTGCTGATTGGATTGATCGCCCCGCCACATCAGATACGTCCAAAGATTCAGCAAATCTACTTAAAATGAAAACGATCCGCTCAAAAGCCCTACTCCCCGCCGCAAGCAACGGGGTATCTACGGGCTTTTGTCCCACTTCGCCTAACGGCGAGCGGGAACGCACATCGTTAAATATTTTCATATCTAGCACCCTCGCCGCAAG
>JAPUIL010000716.1 GCA_027297085.1 Verrucomicrobiota bacterium
CGCTCCCTGGATGGCTACGGAGGAGGACCGGAAACCCTTTATGCATCTTTCTGAAATTGAGCAGCACCATTATGGTGAGCTGGTGGCACTGGACCGGAGTATCGGCACCTTGCGCAAAGGCCTGCGCGATTTGAAAATCGCCGGCAACACCTTGGTCTGGTACTGCAGTGATAACGGTGGATTACCTCCATTCGGCCCGGCTACCGTGGGTGGCTTACGGGGCTGGAAAAGCTCGATCTGGGAAGGTGGCCTTCGCGTGCCGGGTATCATTGAGTGGCCCGAAGTTATTAAGGAATCCCGAGTGACTCGTCACCCGGCCGGAGTGGTTGATATTTTTCCGACCGTGTTGAATATCCTTGGTTTGGATACGTCCTCCATGATCCAGCCCAACGATGGAATTAGTTTGCTTCCCTTGATTAAAGGACAAGCTGGGGAGATCCGGCCACAGCCTCTCGGATTTCACTCCGAGGGCAGAGTAGCTATTATCGATAACGACTACAAACTGGTTACTGAGAATATCGACGAAGGCATCTTTCAACTCTACGACCTCGTTATGGATCCCAAGGAGTCGAAAAACATTTTTTACGATCAACCAGATAAAGCCGCAGATATGGTCCAGAAGTATGTAGTCTTTAATGACTCCGTCCAAGCTAGCATGATCGGCAAAGATTATCCTGAGGGACGAGTGAACCCTAATCAGCCTCCCAGACAATTCTGGACCGATATGCCTGAGTATGAGCCTTATTTCAAAGATTGGGCTAAAAGGCCTGAGTACGAATCGCGATTGAGAAGCATCGTGAAGTCCAAAAAATAGATCAGGCATGTTTGCCCGAGAATTACCACTCGTATTTGGTAGGGCTACTGCGTCCCCGCAGTGCCGTTTTTTATTTCAATAATTTAATGCACGGATCGTATGAAAGTTAATAAAGTTTCTCTATTTTTTCTGCCCGTAAAAATGCGTGTGCCTCTAAAATTCGGGGCACAGGTTATGGAACAGGTGGTGTGCGCACGTACCAAAGTGACCTTGGAAGATGTAGATGGAACGGTCTCGGAGGGGTGGGGAGAAACACCGCTTTCAGTGCCCTGGGTATGGCCCTCGAGCCTTGATTATTTTGAACGTGAGGATTTAATGAAGGACTTCTGCATTCAGCTTGCCAAAGTCTTACCCAGTACCGGTTTATCCGGTCACCCTATGGAAACCGGTTACGACTTCATTGAGGGCCCCTTGCATGACATGCTGGATACGGTAAATGCGGATCGCGCTGAAAGTGCTAGCATGCCACACCTCGCTGCCCTTGTTTGCTTCTCCCTGTTCGACATCGCCATTCACGATGCCTTTGCTAAGGCAAAAGGAGTAGGAGTTTACGACCTTTATACTAAAGATTGGATGATCCGTGATCTGTCACAGTTTTTTGGAGACAGTAAATTCGAAGGCAAATATCCGGCCGACTATTTGGTGAAGCCTGAATCAAAAAAATTACCCGTTTGGCATTTGGTTGGGGGACTGGATCCGATTTCAAAGGACGAGCTGACCGGGAATGAACCGGACGACGGATATCCCGTTTTGTTACGTGACTGGATACGTGCTGATGGCCTCAACTGTTTAAAGATCAAACTTCGCGGCAACGATGCTGAATGGGACTATGCCCGTTTGGTCGCTGTCGGCCATATCTGCGAGGAAGAAAGTGTGAATTGGTTGACCACCGATTTCAATTGTACGGTGATGGATGTGGAATACGTGAACACCATTTTGGATCGCCTCCGTGACGAGGAACCACTCACGTACCAGAGAATATTGTACGTGGAACAACCGTTTCCCTACGACCTCGAAGCTAATCCCATTGACGTCCATAGCTTGAGCGCGCGCAAACCACTGTTTATGGATGAGAGTGCCCATGACTGGCGCTTTGTAAAGATGGGTCGTGATCTTGGTTGGACTGGCGTTGCCTTAAAAACCTGTAAAACACTAACCGGCGCCCTTCTAAGCCTTTGCTGGGCCAAGGATCATGGCATGACTCTTATGGTCCAAGATCTCACCAATCCTATGTTAGCCCAAATTCCACACGTGCTTCTGGCCGCCCATGCTGGCACTATCATGGGTGTGGAAAGTAATGGTATGCAATTTTACCCCGCTGCTTCCGCTCCCGAAGAAGCTGTTCACCCCGGACTATACCGTCGCCGGAATGGGGTGCTGGATTGGTCAACACTTGGAACAAACGGATTTGGATATTGTGAGGAAAAAATTGAGCGGGAGTTGCCAGAACCCGTTCCTGATACTATGTAGTTTTATAGGCTCCCTAAAAAGTGATTCTTTATTCTGAATGTTATGGAAATTAATATTGATGAAATAGATGAGGGCCAAATTCTTTTGCAGCCCATCATCAACAATTACGGGCAAATGATCATGCCTGCGGGCACGGTGATTTCTTTCAAACACATTAACATTCTCAAAACTTGGAATATAAAAAGTATTATCATCAAAGGGGAGGATGACGTAGAGGAAATGGATACAGATTTCGGGGATGAAGTCTTAAAGCAGGCTACCCAAAGAATCAAAAGCAGATTGATTTGGATACCCGAAAACGAATGGGAGCAGGAGCTTTACAATATTGGCTTGAAAAGGGCGTGCGAAATCATTGGCAGGTCGAAGAGGAACTGATTCGTGGAGAAAATAGAAGACATCATTGGCAGTGTGGATGATTTTCCTACCCTGCCTACTATTTATTCAAAGCTATTGGATATGTTGGCGAATCCACATACAACTGCCACCAGCCTTGCGAAATTTATCTCGAATGATCCCTCTGCCGCCACTAAGATATTAAAAACCGTAAACTCGCCGGTTTACGGGCTTCAGGGAAAAATTGATACGATGAGTCAGGCTATTTTTCACCTCGGATTCCATGAAGTAAAGAACCTGATGATGGCTCTCTCGATTATCGACCTCTTTTCTAAACTGGATTCTGTCCAGAACTTTAGTGTCGTCGATTTTTGGAAACATTCTATTGCAGTTGGAGTTATTTCAAAATTGTTGGGCAAGAAGCTCAGTGTTCAGCATATTGAACCTTATTACCTTGCAGGTATATTGCATGATATTGGCAAAATATTGTTTCTGCGCGAATTCAGTGATGAATATTCCCGGGTGGTAAAAACAGCTATCTCCGAAGAAAAAAGTATGAGTG
>JAPUIL010000717.1 GCA_027297085.1 Verrucomicrobiota bacterium
TTTATGCGTCGGCCAGAATGCTGAACAGCCTCACCGGTGTCTCCGAATCGGCCTGCATCTTGATTACCGCCGCACTGGTCGGCGTATATACTTTCGCCGGCGGACTCAAGGCAGTGGTCTATACCGATGTCATCCAGTGCGCCGTCATGATCGGCGGTTGTCTGCTGGTACTGGTAATCGGCCTCCATGATCTCGGCGGCATCGGCGGACTCCAGGAAAAACTGGCCGCCATGGGCGAACGGACGCAGAACCACGCCACTTTGATCATTCCCGCCGATGCAAAATCACCCTTTCCCTGGCCGGCGATTCTCTTCGGCCTCGCCTTCATACTTTCCCCGGCTTACTGGATCGGTAACCAGGCGATCATGCAGCGGTCGCTCGGCGCGAAGTCGCAATTCCATGCCCAGGCTGCCTATGTGTGGGGTGCGCTGTTGAAGATCATCATCCCAGTTATCATCGTGATTCCGGGCCTCATCGCTCTTGCGAAATTTCCGGAGCTGGATACGCCCGATGCAGCCTTCCCCACTCTTGCGGCCAAAATGCTTCCCACTGGTATTCGGGGCCTCTTCCTCGCGGCCTTCATGGCGGCGCTTATGTCGAGCGTCGATTCTTACCTAAACGCCTCCGCCACGGTAGCGACCCATGATTTTTATCTCCGCTTCATAAATCGCCAGGCGGACGATCACCGCATCCTCGTCGTCGGCCGAACCGTAACTTTGGTATTAATGGGCTGGGGAATCGCCTTTGCGTTTTTTATTCGCCAGACCGGAGAAAACACTGGGATCTACACAATTTTCCAGACCTTAATGTCTTTTTTCCAGGGACCTGCTCTCGCTATGATTTTGACCGGCTTCTTCTGGAAACGTGCGAATGGAATTGGTGCCCTGAGCGGATTCCTATGTGGCATCATCTGTGCCGTGGGACTCTTCGTGCTCCACAACTGGCACGAATCGTTTGGTATCGATCCTCTATTCCAGATTGAAGAGCCATTCCTCTATTTCTCAATCTGGTCCTTCGTGACAGCTCTCGTGGTAATTATCATTGTCAGTTTCCTGACTCGTCCCGAACCGGAAGAGAAGACCGCCTTTCTGAAACTGGGATCTCAACCACCCACTCCCGACGTATGACTCCGCTGCACCATATCGGTGATTTTTTCCGGCAACTTGTCCTGGCCGTCCCTTTGCCGTTGGCTCGGGCGATTTTTGTCCTCGTTCTGGTTGTGCTGTTGATCTGGATCATCCGACTTCCCAGCGAACGGGTTCGCCCACCTTCGAATGATCAGGGAGGCTGGGCATCCAATCTGAAACTGTGGGCAGCAATCGCAATTGTGCTGCAGATCCTGATTTATTTGATAATCTGAGACCAATCAGCCAGGCAGCACTATCCAAGGCACTGCAGCATTTTTGTTAACATCCGAAACGAGGCCGGCGTCGGGGTCATTCCTTGTAATCGTGCATGCCCACCTGCCCTGAGCTTGTCGAAGGGATGCGGGATTGAAGGTGTGACCCCCTCGATTGAAAACGGACCGCACATTCGCTCACCCAGCCCTAACCGAGATGCCATTCCGGTCAAACACTAATTTACAAAAAGAATTTCTGAAATTCCTTGGTTATTTGGAAAATACCAACCGAGGTCATGAGCATGGCGGAAATCCACAGAAAGACAATCCAGCTAACTTTGGGACGCAATTTTACATGGGTTTGCTTATACAGAAAATATAGAGCCGCGAAACTGAGGAATGGCAGCATCAAGGCCTGAGCCACGGCGCCAATCGTCACCAGGGTAACGGGCTTGCGGATGGACAAATAGAAAATGCAATAGAGGGCGGGTAAAACCACGCAGGCGATGCGTATAGTTTTGGCGCGCTTGGCCTCAGTATCCTGTTTAACTATCGACAGCAGGTTCAGGAAATCTGCTGCCAGCCTGCCGTTGGATGCGGTGGATATGAAAATCGTTGAATAGAGAACCACGATCGCACCTACTATAAAAACCCAAAGGCCTACCGAGCCGAAGGAGGTGCTATAGATATTCGATAAACTGACCATCAGGTTTTCGTTGGTCACCTCCAGGCTTTTCCCATGAAGAACCGCCGCTCCAAGCAAGTAGAAAGCTATTGTGGCTCCGGTGTAAATGACCAGCGATAGCAGGGCGTCATATTTCATAACACGAATCCATCCCTTGGCCCGATTTATCCAGGCTTCACTCCCATCGTCAGGTCCCACATACCTGCCGTATCCTTTTTCCAGACACCAATAGGGGTAATAAATCAATTCCGAAGCACCAACGCCAATGACCCCGAATGCAGCGAAGGCGATAAGAAAGTCATCCGTAAGTTGGAAGCTGAGTCCTGCTCCAAGCTGAGCCCCGGTAATTCCATAATCCGTCCAATACAGTGAGAACACCGCAAAGACAGTGAAAATAGAGAAAGCCGCCACCGTGAAGGTGGAAAAATTCTGAATGAATTTGTAACGACCTACCCAGAGTAAGGCAGCGCACGATCCCGTGATCAGAATAGCCAAAATGGTATGTGATAAATTCGAGCCGGCCAGTCCCAGGACTTGAGCGATTCCTCCGACCATGCCGGAGAGTTGGAAGAAAATAGCTGCCCACATCAGCGACCACAACCAGACCAGCCAAGATACCACGAACTTAGGTCCTGGAACGGTATTCATCGCTTGCAAGGTAGTCTTGCCTTTGGAGATGGCATAACGACCCAATTCCAATTGAACAAACACCTTGATAACACATCCTAGGATAATGAACCAGAGCAGAATAAATCCTACGTCGGCCCCTAACTTAGTCGTTACGATTAACTCTCCCGATCCCACAATGTTGGCGGATATGATGAGTCCGGGACCCAGTTGCTTTAAAATTCCGCGCCAAGTACGCGGGGCTTCTGTAATTTCAGTCATAAAGCGTTGAAGAAGATGAAAGGCACTTATGAGCATTAAGAGAGGAATTCAAATGCCCGTCCATGATTATTTTCCACAGGAGTTAAGTGACGATTGCAGATTGTGAATCGATCCTCCTCTTCCTCCTACTCGTCCTCCTACTTTATTTCCCAAAAAACCCTTCTTAAATCGTAAATCTTCCCTCATAATTTATTACATGTTTCACCGACTTCCCATATCATTTGTAATCCTTACGCTGGCATTGCAAGGAGTGACGCTGGCAAAAAACAACCTCATCCAATCAGCCGAGGACTTTGCCGAATTGCTACCGTCAGTCCAACCGGGTGATACTATAATTATTGCCGACGGCCAGTATGACGGATGGTCAATCAATCTGGATGGTCGTGGAACAGCCGATCACCCCATAACCATTCAACCACAATCTCCAAACGGTGTCACCTTCACGGGGCGTACTCATTTCCAAATCACTGGAAGTTATATTCACATGACAGGCTTTCTCTTCGATGGCTGCGACATGGCGGACATCAGTCCGATTGAGTTTGATCGGTCGGAGTACTGTCGAGTATCGAAAAGCACCTTCCAACATTGTGAAGGCAACCGGCCGGCGGTCGATATTTTACCAGGCGCTCGGAATAACCAAGTCATCGAAAATCGCTTCATCGACATTGCTGGACGCAGTGTGCGGGTACGAATCAATGAGGACATTTACGATCACGGCATTCTTACCCACAATCTTATTCAGAACAATCAATTTCAGGATATCCCACCCTTAGGCGGCAACGGGAGGGAAACTATCAAGGTTGGTACCAGTCAACCAGTCTACGGCCACATCAAAACATATACGGTGGTAGAGGGAAACACCTTTCTCCGCTGTAATGGCGAAGGGGAAATCATCAGTAACAAATGCTCAGGCAATACTTACCGAGGTAACACATTCCTCGATTGCCAGGGCGAGCTGGTCATGCGCGGCGGCGCATATTGCCTGATTGAAGGTAACCGCTTTATGGGCTGCAGGGGGGGTATCCGACTCTCGGGTACGCACCACACGGTTAAAGATAATGTCATCATCAACAGCACCGGCACGGGCATACGCTTGCTCTACGGCATGACCAAAGAACAAGGCGGTCATTACCAGGCTGTCAGCCACTGTAAAATCATTCATAACACGATCATCAATGCAGGGCGGGCAGGTATCCTCATCGGCGACGGTAGAAATAGAGATTGGCAAGAAAAAGGGATCCAAAACATCGCTCCTGAAGGAAACAGTTTTCAATATAATTTAATCTCCGGTTCCACCAGCGACCTGATAATTGCCGACCACGCTCCCAACAACTTGATCGAAAACAATATCCTTCGGAAATGAGTCAATGAATCGCCCTGACGCAACAGTCTTCGCCCACTCAGGCAGGCTACGCCGGTCAAGAGCATCGGGGAATCTACAAGATAAAAGGAGACTTGATAGTCTTCTCGGACCAAAGGTCCGATAGATACATAGCCTGGGCCGCAGGCCCAGGTATCGTATTAACCCAATTCTCCAAAGCGCTGCATGCGCGTGACACGAATCCCAATCCCATTAGCAAGCGTCCATTGTCTCGCACCTTTGGCGCTTCCCTATTATATATACCATGGTTCCTGGGCCTGCGACCCAGGCTGTTTTGTAATGGACCGTTGGCCCACACCCCGAATGATATTGGTTCCTCCAAACCCAATGACTGGACTGATTACCTATCCTCGACGCGAGCATTGGGGGATTTACAAGTTAAAGACTGAGCGAAAATCTTAGAAGTTCGGTCCGCGACCAAGGTCGTTCCCACACCTAGTATCGCATATCCAACTGTAGGAGGTAGCTTGCTGCCGATTTCAGGATGCTCTAACTTTTTCTACTCGCCACTTTCTCCAATAAGCTTCTCAAAATCACCAAGGAAGGGATCCTGTGTTTGTTTGAGCTTATTCAGCATCTTTGCCCGCATGGCCGGTAGTTGAGAATGTTGTCCGTCCTGGTCCAACAAATTGTTCAACGCGTCGGGATCCTCCCGATAATGATACAGCTCTTCCGGGGTCCTGCTGTAAAAGAACTTAAGGCGTTGACGGACTTCGTCGTTGTTCTTGGCTGCCGCTTCGAACCCCTTTAAGGCTAGCCCTCCCGAATATTTCCCATCGTAAAACAGGTTGTTCCCATCCACCCATTTATTGTATATGTAGATATACTCCCTCCCAATTACCGACCTCATTTCAATTCCCATGCTTCCTTTACTGTTCAGGGTGGTAAAAATATTCCGGTGATGCTCTTTCATGGGATTGCTCAACAAGGGAATGAGCGATTTACCCGGTAACGAGTAGGGAGGCGTGATCGAAGTGGCTTCCAAAATTGTAGGCAGAATATCAATCGTTGAGACCAGACGGTCCGAAGAAGTGTCTGCGACCGAATGGCCTTTCCAATAGACGATCAACGGGGTTTTCACGCTGGCAACATAGGCATTAGATTTCGCAAACGGCCAGTGAATGCCATTGTCCGATAGAAATATTACGAGTGTATTATTCAAAACCTTGTTTCGTTCCAAAGTCTTGATGATCTTTCCAACAAACTGGTCGGCCCGGTGGGAGGAGTTGAGATAATAACCGAATTCTTCCCGCACCCATTTATGGTCCGGTACAAACCGCGGTGCCATCACATCGTTGCCACTATACTTATTCACCTTCGGCGGAAGAATGAAGGCAGGTTTTTGGGCGAGCTTTTTAATTTCAGACTTAAATCTGTTCTCCAAGGACTTCCTTTCTCCAGGCGCCCCAGCAAAGGGGCGGTGAGGGTCGTGGGTATTAACGGAAATGAAAAAAGGCCGCTTCTGCTTCAATGCCTGTCCAATAAACGCATCCACATTCTCAGCATAGAGCGAAGGGCTTCTACCGACTGCCATCGCAGCCATGGGAGAAATGTGATCGAAATTGTATTTCTCAATCGGTTTGTAGTGAGTGTCCTTCCCGAACAATCCGGTCAGGTACCCCTTTTGTTTCAGGAGTTCCGGAATGGTAAGAATCGAACTTTTTACGGTGGTATCGCCACTGCCGGGCGTTTCGTTGTAACTATCCTGATAATGCCCCGTCATCATTGATCCTCGAGAAGGTGCGCACCGCGAACTGGTGTTGTAAGCCTGCGTAAACCTCATTCCCTTCCCGGCAAGACGGTCGATATTCGGTGTTAGACCGTCAATCTCACCCCCAAAGCTGGATGGTGTGTTATAAAGCATATCATCCACCGCCAATAACAGTATGTTTGGCAATAGCTCTGTTCGGGCAGTCGTACGAAAAGCAACCAGGAAAACGAAGGCGATTATAATAGGGATCTTCATTCTAAAGGGTTTCCCTAAGCCATAGCAGCGTGGCGGCGATCACCCGCTCGTCATACTCGCTTTCCGGATTGTAGGTGTGAAACACATGGTCGGCGCCGCTGAGAATTAAGAATTCCTCCCGCCATCCGGAAGCTGCCTCGACAAACTGATCTTCATAGCGATTTAGGAAATCATCGGTACCTCGGATCGAAAACAACGCTCCCTCGTAGGCCTTCAAAGGGCCCAAAAGGTCGTAGCCGATAAAACCCATAAGGTGTTCACGTGTAAGGGTCATTTCAGCCCAATCCTGAATCTTCGATTCACCCTTTTCGATAGCTTCTCGTTGCCCCGCGATCCGTTCCTGATCTCCAAAAAAGTCGACCGGCAGATTACCTGAACTAGACCAAAGAACAAGACTGGTAACCTCATCGGGATGTCTTCCCGTAAGGGCCAACGCCGTTGCTCCACCGAGGCTGAAACCGACCACACCAATTTTCGTTTTGGGAAACTTCTCCTGGACCATGGCCAACGCGGCTTCCGCATCTGCGATACGG
>JAPUIL010000718.1 GCA_027297085.1 Verrucomicrobiota bacterium
GCATTTTGATACACCAAAATACCAGAAAGAAGGCAAGATGCTATTTGCCCGAGTTGGCGATGACAACAAGACCTTCCTGGAAAGAGAAATACTTTCAAATACATCACGCTCTGATATTAACGAGAAAATGACCTCTCAAATTACATTTGCGTTCGAGTCCTCTGTTGAACAGTTTGAAAGCCCGGAAAACCGCGTGAGCCTGGGAGCAGGCACGACAAGACACGGGCTCCGGACTACGAAAATAGAGTTTGGCGTCAATGAAATTACCCAGAGAGCGCTAGAGACCCACAGGCAGAACCTGATCAAGGTTTTGAAAGCAGCAGATTGTAAAGAAGAGAGTATTAACTCCGTGTTGATCAAGCCGGATGGCGCTCATGCAACATCGACCTGTCGCATGAGTGGCTCAGACACGGATGGTGTGGTTGATAAAAACTTACGGGTACACGGCACGGATAATCTGTATGTATGCTCAAATGCAGTTTATCCCAATGTTACGGCTGTTAATCCGACGTTAACACTGGGCGCGCTAGCGGTTCGGTTAGGGCAACATATTGCTGCTGCATAAATAGCTGGTTGCAAATCTGAATCCCTCAATAAAGGTAACAAAGAAATCAACCTGACTGGAACAGCGATTGGCGAATTTGATTTTTTGGGTGCTCGCAATACGTTTTTTAGAAATATTGAAATACAGTGCCACGTCTGTTCATCAGGTTATTTTTATTTTAACGTTGGGACGACGCAACTCCGCACAAAAGGGAGGATCGTATTATGATAAGTCGAGTCGGTCCATGCGAACCTTCCGGAAAGACCCGCTGCTGGGAATAGCAATGCAAGAATTTATTCCTGGTCGCAGGCTGAGTATCACTGAGGGAGGCAGCATGAATCTTTTAACAAATATGTTATCAATAAATCACATTTCAATCAAAAAGAGGAGGAAATTATGGTAACTCGAATAATGGTAATTTTATTATCTGCGATATTCAGCGTACCAATTGCCAGTGCGCAGCCGGGTGTCCACACAGCAAAGACCGGTTCAGAAGTTCTCCGCCTGATCCGGAATGAAAAACTTGACCTCATACTGCCCGGAGCCATGCGGGACAATGATGTGGATATGTGGATTCATGCCACCCGTCAGGGAGATCAGGACCCGATGTTTCCTGAATTTGGCTCAACCTCCGGTTATTTGATTTTTACGGATCTGGGGGACAGAATCGAGCGCGCCGTGTTTGGTCGTGCAGGAGCAGTTGAAAACATTGACATACGCGGCTCTCGCGAAGTGGGTCGGGCTTTTAATGGTTACAGCAATAAGCACGATCCCGGGGTCTGGGACGAAATAACGAAATTTATTGCTGAACGCGATCCGGGAACGATCGCCGTTAATACCTCAGACTGGCTTGCTATTGCCGATGGGATTTCATATTCGCAATACTTGAGATTGGAAAAGATTTTAGGGCCGAAATATTCCGCGAGAATTGTGTCTGCAGAAAAGGTAATTACAGACTTCAGATCAAGAAGGATCCTGCGCGAAGTGGCGCTGATGACCGAAGCTTTGGAACTACATCGTCAGATCCTGGAACGTTCTTTATCAAATGAGGTTATCACGCCGGGCGTAACGACACGGGCGGACGTAGGGTGGTGGGTCCGTGAGGAGTTTTATAAACGGGGTGTAGCGAGAGGTTTTGGGAGCAGGGTCGGAATGCCCCGGGTTCTCTATTCAGCTGTTTCGGATCGATCCACGACACGTTCTCCTCAATATGTAATTCAGCGCGGTGATTTTCTTTCGTTTGATAATGGGGTAAGATATCTGGACTACTTTGGGACGGATTATAAACGAAATGCATATATTATGAGGGTAGGAGAAACAAGCGTCCCTGCCAGTTTACAGCATGCCTATGATCGTGCGATCAAAGCTCAAAAGATCATTCGGCAAAATATAAAAGTAGGAAGAACCGCCGGACAAACATTGCAGAGTCTCATCTCGGCTCTTGAAGCAGCAGATTATATCTATACACCTTTTACGGATGAGTCTCCGGAAAATTATATGAATGTTCAGAAGAAGTTAGCTAATACTGATAAGTCGAGTTTTTCCATTGACCTTCACAGCCAGGGCAATAATGGCGGCAGCCTCGTTACCGTGGGACCCTCTGTTGCGGCATTTCGGTCAGACCGTGACCATTTGATGATTCAGGAGAATCATCTTTTTTCATTGGAATATGTAATTTGTACCAACCTTCCAGAGAGGCCTGGATTGCCGATCGTCATTAATATAGAAGGTAATCATGTTGTGTCCAGCAGGGGAGTCGAGTATCTCCATCCGCCAAACGAACGAATTTTGCTGATTCATTGAGGCCCATTTACCAACACCCAAGATCGAGGAGGAATGAAATATGCGCAAGGTACGACGTGTCCTTACGGGACACAATGCCAGTGGGGGTGCCAGGGTCAACACCGACGAAGTACCATCTGATAAGAAAATTGAGGAAGTATAAAATGAAAATAAAACCAGCATGCAGTTTGGCTATTTTCGCCGCCCTATTCGTAGGGTCATGGCCGAGTTTTGGTCAGGAAGCAGGTGAGAATAGAATTGTTCTCACCAATTGCAACGTGATCGATTGTACCGGAAAATCCATGATGACGGATATGACCATCGTGATCACGGGCAAGAGGATCAGTAAGGTGACTAAGGGCGTTTACAGGGGAAATAATAATGATCCAAGCACACGAGTGTTTGATTTGGACGGCGGCTACGTGCTTCCCGGCTTTTGGAATATGCATTCCCATCTTTCGGATTTGCTACCGGATGTGAATGACATTCTGGGTACAGAACCGCTCCTGCCGGCGGCCATCCGGGCGGGCAGGAACGCCATGGATGCACTTAAACGCGGCTTTACCGCGCTTCGTATGACCGGCGAACGCGATTATATAGATGTCGCCTGGAGAGACGCTTTTAGCGCCGGAGTATTTGTCGGGCCGCGAATTTTTGCCTCCGGGAAAATTGTGATGCCTACGCCGGATCGCCAACAGGATCGAAGGTGGCCGGTCGCACTGTACGCGGATGGACCGATTGAGGTTCGAAAGGCCATGCAGGAAAATATTAACAGGGGTGCTGATTTCATCAAACTTGTCGTCAACGATCTCGAACCGGATGAACTCGAAGCTGCTATTGAAACGGCACATGCCAACGGCCTAAGGGTGACCGCCCATTCGGGCGGAATTGGAGCACAAAGGGCGGTGGAAGCCGGAGTCGATTGCATTGAACACGGCTACGGACTCAACGATAAGACTATACGGATGATGGCGGAAAAGGGAGTGTTTTATGATGCGACTATCGTATGTAATCTGAGCAAAGATTATATTGCTGAACGTGAGAAAATCATTGCTGAACTTGGCCTTGATGAAGACCCTGAGGTAGTAAAGGGCAGAATCGAGGTGGCTTTCGCAGATGAGAGGTCCCAAGAGATGGCCTCGAGGCAGCGTGAAATCCTCAGGAAAGCCCGAGATGCTGGCGTGAAGATCATTCCTGGCGGAGATTCAAACCCATTCTGAATCGGACTTATATAGGAGTTGCACCATGAAAGTTTGGCACAAGTGTATCGTGAGTATTGCACTCACAATTTCCTGCACCTCTTCGCTATTCACGCAAGAACCGGTGTATTGGGACGTTGTCCAGCAGATCATGCAGGAAGCATTCGAAAATTCCCATGTTATGGAAAATGCCAGTTGGCTCACAGATGTTTTTGGCCCCCGAAATGCGAAGTCCCCGGGATATATCGCGGCAGCAAAATGGGCCAGAGATCGCTTACAGGAATATGGCCTTGCAGACGCTCACCTGGAACCCTATGAGTTC
>JAPUIL010000719.1 GCA_027297085.1 Verrucomicrobiota bacterium
GAACCGCAATCATTGCGCCGATCATGATTATCCAGACAAAACAAAAACGCGCCACCTCCTCCGTCCAGATATACCTGGGGATGAGACCAGTGTAGCGGGACAGTATCTGTAGCGCTACGGGTAAGATAATGAGCGTCATCAAAAACGTTAAAACCCATTTCAATAATCGGTAGTAACCATCGATGGCGGATTTCATAGTAGTCGGAATATGGATACGTGACTAGTTACTTGACGTTTCTAATGCTTTGGAGAACTTCTGTTGCACCAATTTCAGCCGCATAGGAATCGATTACCGGACCAGCCAACTTAAGTAGTGTTTCTTTTTCGGTAAATGGGTGTGTCTTGAGTTTTCCGTCAGCTTCCATTTTCGCCAATATATCCGCATCTTGAGATGATTCCATCTGTCGGCCAAACGCTCCTGCTACATTACCTGCTTTAATGATCGCCGCTTGAAGGTCTTCGGGGAGTCGACGAAAGGATTTACCGCTAAAGCAGATAGGTCTTACAGTTATGACATGTTGCGTGAGTGAGATCTCGGGGCCTACTTCGTAAAATTTCATCTGTTGAATACCAGCTGCTTCGTTTTCCGCAGCATCAATGACTCCAGTCTGGATAGCGTTGTAAACTTCGTTATAAGCGATAACTGTGGGAGAGGCCGAAATGGCCTGGAATATTTTTGTCTGGATCGGTGCCCCCATGACACGGATATTGAGGCCCTTTAATTCCGCCATGTTGGTTATAGGTTTGTTCACGATTAGATTGCGCGTTCCACCACCGCCATAACCGATAAGCATTACATCAGCTCTTTCAAAAATTTCGTCGGAAATAGGCTGAAATATATCACTGTCCAGCACTTTGTTCCAATGGTCCAGGTCTCGAAATAGAAACGGCATGTCCATCAAGGGTGCTGCTTTTGAAAATGTGGACATGTGGGAGGGTGATACGACGGCAAAGTCTACGGACAGGCCCTGACTCATGTATGCGAAGTAGTCTTTTTCGAGACCGAGTTCGCTATTCATGTAGAGCTGAAACTCGATCGGTTTCCCGTAATATTCTTTTACCAGCTCTTGAAATTTTTGAAGCGTGCGTGTGAAAGCGTGATTTTCATCAAACTGAGAGGCTCCTCGTAGCGTGAGGGAGTCACTTTTGGAGCAACCGAAATAAAACAGGCCGATGAGGCCGGTGATGAGAACAATGAAGAAGGATCGGACTAATTTGCGTTTCATAGGGTATCTCCCGAATGAATGAGAATCCCCGGCATTACTCAATAAAGAAAGCAGGGTATCCCTTCAACTTTCGGTCCATAATTGGATTGTGGCCGTTTCAGTGTCCGTTAATGATTGCTCGTCTATGATACTCCGTTTACTTCTCGCCCTCTTATTTTCTTCAACCTTCCTCTTTGCTCAGGATCGTTTGCCCAACATCGTCTACATCATGTCCGACGAAATCTCTTACTTCGAGTTGGGGCATACCGGTAATCCTTACATCAAGACTCCGAACATCGACAAGATGGCGCAGAACGGGTTACGGTTTACCAACGCCTTGGCGGCTTCTCCGGTGTGCGGACCGCTTCGTGGTTGCATGCTGACGGGTAAACACGCCGGGCATGCCTCGGTCCGGGAAAACGACGGTGGCACTCCCATTCGGGCGGAAGAGGAAACGATTGCCTCGGTGCTCAAACAGAAGAATTACGCCACGGGTGGCTTCGGTAAATGGGGAGCTGGTGGCCGCGGTTCAACCGGTGTTCCCGAGAAGCATGGCTTCGATGTATTTTTCGGCATTTACGATCAAGTCCATGCCCATACGTTTTATCCGCCTTATATTATTCGAAACAGTGAAGAAGTCCCACTCAAAGGCAACGTCGGTGGGCGTCATGGCGAGACCTACTCGCATTACCCGATCGTGGAAGAAGGTCTTCAGTTTATTCGCGACAACAAAGACCGGCCGTTCTTCGCCTATTTCCCCTTAACGCCTCCCCATGGGATGTATGACATTCCGTCGGATGATCCAGCGTGGGATCAAGACAAGGGGGAAGGCTGGATTGAAGATCCATCGATTGATCAGGATGTGAAAAACTACGCCGCCATGTGCACCATGGTGGATAATAATCTTGGGAGTATACTCGCTCTACTCGATGAGCTTGGACTCTCAGAAAACACCATTGTTTTCTTCACCGGTGATAACGGAGGGCAGGCACGTTTTGATAGCGACGCGCATCCCCATGGATTTTTCAAACCGAATGTAAATCCACAAACGGGCGTTGTCTTTCGTGGTGGTAAAGGTAATCTTTACGAAGGTGGATTAAAGATCCCGTATCTAGTGCAATGGCCTGGCAAGATCGAAGCGGGAAGGGTGAGTGACTTTGTGTTTACCCAATACGATGTGATGGCGACCTTGGCGGATCTTACTGGAACTATCGTTCCCAAGAAC
Organism: Verrucomicrobiota bacterium; assembly: GCA_027297085.1. Lineage (GTDB taxonomy): Bacteria > Verrucomicrobiota > Verrucomicrobiia > Opitutales > UBA2995 > UBA2995. Next base: position 2,431 of record JAPUIL010000719.1, read on the forward strand.
ACCGACGGAAGTTCTTTTTTGCCAGAGATTTTCGAAGAGTCCTATCGCCGATACAGCCATGACATGTTCTACTGGGAGTACCGCGGGCAGACAGCCGTCCGTTTTGCCAATTGGAAAGCGGTTCAGCCCAAGGCATCAGTCAATTGGGAGTTGTATAATCTGGATTCGGATATTTCAGAATCCATCGACCTTTCAAAACGCCACGCTGACGTGCTTGAAAAAATGAAGGCATTTGCCGTTGCTTCTCATGAACCTGTGAGGCCTGGAACCTTTCATGATCCCGAGCGAAAACTTCACGAACGGGATCGTTGGGCCAAGTGGGGGACTTCGGGTGAGGATCCCAGAAAGAAATAACCGTAACATTACTTGGAGATGGCTCTTTTTACATCCTCGTGGCTTATGACTTCGATTTCGCCTATTTCAACCCGGGATGAGTCAGAAACTCGTTTTTGGACCAAATCCTTGAAATTTTTTCCGAAGTAGTCACCTGCTACGGTATTCAGGGCTGTTACCGCATCTCCAAAGGATTGGCCAATAGAGCGGATACTGTAACGAGTGACCCATAGCGGATCGACCTCACCTGCCTGTAATTTTGGGAAATCGTAGGCTACCAGTACGATATAGTATCTTTCTTCGAGTAACAGGTGTTGCAGGAGGCGCTCCTCTCTCATCGTAATATCAGCGTCGAGATTGTAGACCTCTTCCATTCCAAGCATTAAGGCTTTTTTAAAGCCCGTCATGCGATTGCCCGCTGCGAATGTTTCGCTGGCCGCCATGTTGAAGCCAAAATCAGCAGTCGCGTTCATTTCTGCTTGAGACATGATGCCGTCAGCGCCTGCATTGGCTACGGTGTTGTTGAAGCCTTGGTCCTCCATCGATGTGTAGCCCAGTAGTTCTTCCATGTCCTCTGGAGCGTCAGTTCTTCCGTAGTGGACCACTATGAGCAAATCGCTATCACCAGGCTCTCTTAGGGGATAATATCCCTGCTTTCTAAGTTGAAGCGCAATATCGTAGACAATTTCTTCAAAGGTAATCCTATCCAAAGTGGGATCAGCCGTAGTGCCCTCATGGAAGCGTCCCTTCAAAACTTGGTAGGTTTGAATCTTTTTGGATTCATCGAGAGCGCGTGCCTTCAAGTATTCCTCGGATGCGCGTGCTTTTACAGCGACACGGTTTTCAGCTTGCAGGTTGCTACAAGCCAAAATGGATAAAACTACGAGGAGGAGTTTTTTCACGTTGTCCATTTTAGGATGAAGGGTCTATCAGAGCAAATCTATTGTTGCGGAGATCAGTTTTCTGCAGGCTCCTCACCGATCACCTCGATCTCGCCTATTTGCACGCTAGACTTATCGTCGAGACGTCTTTGAGTGAGACCGCCAATATTTTTCCCAAAAAAATCACCCGCTACGATATTCATTTCCGTAATGGCTTGTTCATAGGATTGTCCAACTGCCCGGATGCTGTATCTGGTAGTCCAAAGGAGGTCTAATTCTCCTTTTTGCAGTTTCTGGAAATCGTAAGCCATGAGGGCGACGAAATACCTTTCTTGCTGAAGTAGAGTTTTCAACAAAAGTTCCTCGCGTGGAGTAGATCTTGAACTGAAAGCTTCCTCCATGCCGAGAAGCCGGGCTTTGTAGTACATGGACCGATCACTTCCATCGCTCGAGTTTTGCGAGGCAGCCGTATTGAACCCAAAATCGGCAGTGGCATTCATTTCTGCCTGGGTCATGATTCCATCCGCACCAGCATTGGCCACGGTGTCATTGAAGCCGTAGTCCTCCATCGACGTGTAGCCCAGCATATCCTCCATGTCAGCTTCCTCAATCGTTCTTCCCCAATGAACTACGATTAGCAGGTCGCTTTTGCCTAGCTCCGGAACTGGGTAGTAATTCTGTTTTTGCAGATTGACTGCGATGTCGTAGACCAGGTCTTCAAATTTGATTTCAACCATGCCGGCATCTACGGTGGTTCCCGGGTGGTAACGGCCTTTCATAAATTGATAGGTTTGCACCTTTTTCGATTTATCCAAGGCTCTGGATTTGGTGTATACATCCGAGGCAATAGCCTTGATGGCTATTCTGTTGACCGCATTGAGTCCTGTGCAAAATAGAATTGTCGCTATAATGAGAGCTATTTGCTTTCGATTGAAGGGGCAGAACATTTATATCTGTGGGTAAGAGGATTTTCCTATAGCCTATCTATGGGAGCACTGGTCCTATAGAATATCAAGGTGAGTGTCTAATTTCTTCTGAAAATTTTATAAGTTTCCGATAGCTTTCGAATGTTGCTCGCTGAATCCGGCGGACTAAATGTGAACTTAACCTGGTAGGTTTTTCCTGACCTGAATATTAAAAAAATGTTCAGTTGGTTTTTGTATTTTCTTCTTTTTCTTCGCCGATCACTTCGATGTCTCCAATTTCTACACGAGATCTATCGGTCACACGTTTTTTGTTCAGACCCTTGAGGTTTTTACCAAAGAAATCTCCGGCGACGAGATTCATGTCCTGGATCGCCTGAGTGAATGACTGGCCGACCGCGCGTATACTGTAACGCGTGGACCAAAGCAGTTTGAGTTCACCCTGCTTAAGCAGTGGGAAATCATAGGCCATCAGAATAACAAAGTAACGTTCCTCAACCAGCATGCTTTTCAACTCGTATTCATCACTTGGAGACACGTTCCTGCTGTAAGCTTCTTCCATTCCAAGTAATTGAGCCTTGAAATAATCGGATTGTTCATTGGATCTGCTAATTGCGTCCGCTGAGTTCATGCTAAAGGCGAAATTGCTTATCGCATTGATAGTTGAAGGATCTAGGGCGGTCCCACCACCGCCTGCTCCGGACACTGCGTCGGTGTATCCCATGTCTTCCAAGGAGGTGTAGCCCATCAATTCCTCGTAGGTTTCTTCATAATCCGTCACTCCGTAATGCACTACAATAAGCAGGTCACCATTACCCGGTATCGGATGTGGATAAAATTCCTGCTGCCGCAAGTGAGTCGCCATATCTTCCACAATGTCCCTAAAAGTGATTTCCTTCATGCCGGGGTCATTGTTATTTCCTTTGAAGTAACGGCCTTCAATAAACTGGTAGGTTTGGATTTTTTTATTTTCATCCAAAGCACGCGCCCTGGTGAACTCATCCGAAGCTTCTGCCTTTATAACGATACGGTTGGCGGCGGTTAACCCAGAACTTAAAAGGGTCAGGGTGGCGGCTATCGCCAGGGATGCTTTAAAATGTTTCATGAGGTGTGATTTTAAATAATATCTGGGATTTCAGGTTGTTCAACCTTTGATTGAGGGGTCTTAAAAGTAACGTCTATATTTGAATTTTGGTTACCGTAAAAAATGAGAAGATTTTCGGCTGATGTTGACGTATTTTCCATTTGAGGCTAAGATCGAGAAAATTTATAATATCAGTTACTCCTAAAATACCATGAAACGTGTGCAATTCAATTTTTCAAAACACGTGTCTCGTCGATCCTTTCTGAAGGGAGTGGGTGTCAGCCTGGCTTTACCGGCTCTGGAAAGTATGTTTCCGGCGTTTGCGGCTGTCCCCAGCATACAAGGACCGCGCAGGTTAGTTGCGGTTGGCAATTCCTTCGGCATGTATCAGCCGTCCTTTTTCCCAACAGGAACGGGTGCCGACTACGTGGCTCCTGAATTATTACAGCCTTTGGACAAGTTACGTAAGAATTTCACTATCTTTTCTAATCTCGACCACGGGCTCACCGGTGGACACTTCGGAGTGCATTCCTTCCTTTCGGGAGTTTTGAAAGTGGATGCCAAAAATATGCCCGATGGAAACATCAGCCTTGATCAACGTGCATCGGAGGTCCTGGGGTCGGCCACCCGGTTTCCGACCCTCACAGTGGGGTCCAGCAGCGGCTTGCACAATGGTTGCCAGATGTCATGGACACGCTCTGGTGTGCGCGTACCGCCGATCACCGGACCGCGTGAGCTTTTTCAAAAACTTTTTATCCAGCAATCGGATGAAGGTAAGAAGGCTGCAACCGAGAGATCAGTATTAAAAAAGTCGATACTCGATTCTGTGTTGGAAGATGCCAATTCAATGTCGCGTTCCGTTACGTCTCGGGATCGCGACAAGCTCGATGAATACCTGACCGCGGTTCGTGAATCGGAAATCAAAGTGAATCAAAGTCGCCACTGGATCGGTGTGCCAAAACCGGGTGCTCCGATCGAAGAGCCAGGCAATCAAGGCATTGTCCTGGATCTGCCACTCCTTTACGATTTGATTGTGATAGCCTTGCAGACCGACTCTACTCGGATTGCAACTCTGGAAATTTCAAGTGATCAATTTGATGCTACCGTATTGGGCGTGTCCGGCGGCTACCATCTCACTTCCCACCACGGCCAGCAGGAGGATAAGATTCGTGATCTTATAAAACTAGAGCTGTATCAAACTCAGAATTTTGCCAGGTTCCTGGATAAATTGAATACGCTCAAAGACGAATTAACTGGAGGAAGCCTTTTGGATGATTCCATTGTGCTTTTTGGTTCCGGTATGGGAAATGCCAATGCGCACACCAATACCGATCTCCCCATTGTGGTAGCAGGCGGCGGATTCAAGCATGGTCAGCACATTGCCTTGCCTGAGGAAGGTTATAAACGAGTACCTTTATCCAATTTGTATCTGTCTATTTTAAATCGAATGGGTGTTGAGGACGACTATTTCTCCCAGAGCACTGGTACTCTGCCACAACTTGAAACCACCTGAATTCTAGGTATCACGGTGAAACGCCTGCTTGTATTTCTGGCGACATGGCCCTTGTTAAACGGATTCTTGTGGGCTGAAACCGATTTTGAGGCGGCTTTCCCTGAGTTTGTTGATCAGTATTGTGTTAAATGCCATGGTCCCAAAAAACAGAAAGGCGATCGGCGTTTTGATCGCTTGGAATTACCCATCGAAGATTCCGAGACACTGATTCAGCTGCAGGATATGCTGGATATCCTGAATCTGGGCGAAATGCCGCCAGAAGACGAAGACAAGCGGCCCGCAGTCACCGCGCTCCTCGAAACGATCGAACAGCTGACCCACGCGATCGAGGAGCATCATGCACTACTGGCGAGCACGGATCGTCAAACGGTTTTAAGACGCCTCAACAGTAGGGAATATTTAAATACGATTCGGGATATTTTTCAGATCAATACTTCGTTGTTCGATCCCACTCAATCCTTCCCGCCGGATGACTCTGTCGATCATCTCGATACGCTGGGCAATCACCTCGTAACCTCCGGTTACTTGTGGGATCAATACTTCGAAGCCGCAGACGAAACCATTGAAAAAGTGTTCGCCGTCAGAGAAAAGCCGCCGCTTCGCGCCTGGAAGTTCACCGACAACTTCCGAGGCCTCCAAGGTCTCGACACCGTCATGGAGAAGCTCTGCAACTACGAGTACATCGCCCTCTACGACCTTCCATCTTCCGTGCAGCACGTCGGAGCCTATGG
>JAPUIL010000072.1 GCA_027297085.1 Verrucomicrobiota bacterium
GGCAGTCTCATGACAAACGAGGAGGAGACCTATGTTATCGACCCGGAGTTCGCTTTTTATGGACCTATGGGATTCGATATCGGAGCGTTTATCGGTAATCTGCTCATGTCGTACTTCTCCCACGAATACCGGCAACCGCTCCTGGGTAATGAGCCTCTGGAATACCGTACCTGGATTCTCGATACCATCGCCTCCACATGGAACCAATTCGAATGCAAATTCGACGCCCTTTGGAAAACTCATCAACACGAAAAAGACCCGTTGTATTTTGACTACCCGGCCGGGAAGGAGCACGCCGATAATCAACGGCGAAAATTTATTCAACACATCTTTAGTGATACGCTAGGATTCGCGGCCTGTAAAATGATGCGACGCATCTTCGGTCTGGCTAAAGTAGCCGATATCGCCGGCATCGAGGACCTCAAGGAGCGTGCCCGGATCGAACGTATGACTCTTCAACTCGGTAAACTGCTCGTCACCAAACGAGACCAATTCAGCACCATCGAGGAGGTCGTGGACCGGGCAAAGGCAATTTCACCACTAGAATAACCCACAAACTCATGGCAGATATTCCCATTCCCAAGAACCGGCTCAATCTTCCGGAAACCATCTGGTGGGACGAAGGCGAACTCTTTCTTCTAGATCAAACCCAGCTCCCCCTGGCCGTAGTAGGTGAGCGGCAGGATACCATCGAGCAGGTCAGTGACTCCATAAAAGCTCTGAAAGTCCGTGGAGCACCCGCCATCGGTGTGGCCGGAGCTTACGGATTGCTGGTCGGAATAAAGAATGATCGCCAATTGCCGGTGGGCGATTTTATGGCCCGAGTAGAATCACAAGCTGCGTGGTTAGGTGAAGCGAGACCCACCGCAGTCAATCTGAAATGGGGACTCAAACGTATGGTGGAATTTGCCAAAGCTCAAACCGCCGCCAGCAGCCGGGAGCTGTACGACCTACTGGTGGAAGAAGCCATACGAATTCATGACGAGGACCGTGAACTTTGCCGCATGGTGGGAGTCCACGGTGCCGAACTGATCAAACCGGGGAATGGGGTACTCACCCATTGTAACGCCGGTTCCCTTGCCACTTCGGAATTTGGGACCGCGACCTCGCCCATGTATGTGGCCCATCAGAACAAAGTGCCCTTCAAGGTTTATGCCGATGAAACACGACCGCTTTTGCAAGGGGCACGCCTCACCAGTTGGGAACTCCAGCAAGCCGGAATCGATGTGACCCTCATTACGGATAACATGGCGGCCCATCTCATGTCCCAAGGATTGATCGATATCGTGATAACAGGCACAGACCGAACTGCTGCTAATGGAGATGTGGCCAATAAAATTGGAACTATGGGGGTAGCCATCCTGGCCAAACATTTTGGCATTCCTTTTTACGTGGCACTTCCCTACTCGACCATTGATTTCGATATGCCTGACGGAAAGGGCATCCCGATCGAGGAACGCGATCCCGAAGAAGTAACACATTTTGGGATGCGTAGAACCGCACCAGAAAATATACAGGTTCTCAGTCCGGCCTTTGATGTAACGCCCAATGAGCTGGTGGCCGGGCTCATAACCGAGCGCGGAATCATCCGTCCTCCTTTCAAGGAAAATCTCCTTAGAGAATACGCAACGAAAGGCGCATAGGGTGATTAACATATTCGTTGTCCCTTTAAGGTAGGGCTAGTTCGCCGTGCCGAAGCCTCGCGCGTAGGCAGACTCGCTAACGATTTTTCCCATCGAGCAGGCCGTCATCGTTGACACATAAAGCCGGTCCCGTTTGGCTCGAACACTTCGATTAAAAAGAACTCCTTGATATGAATAGTTTATGGAACGATAAGGAAGCAGAGGCTTTCAAAGATGATCCCAAGGGCTTGCGAGCGTATACGTCCCGATTGCTGGGGCAAGACCCGAATCTCGTGCTGCACGGAGGCGGTAACACCTCGGTCAAACTGGAGGAGAAAGACTTTTTTGGTGAAAATGAAACGGTGCTTTTTTGCAAAGGAAGTGGTCGGGACCTGGGCACCATCGAGGTTGCGGGATTTGCTCCCCTTCGATTAAACGCACTTCTGAAACTTGCTGAACTGGAAACGCTTTCCGATACTGATATGGTTGACCAACAACGGGTAGCCATGCTTGACCCCAATGCGCCCAACGCATCGGTGGAAGCAATACTGCATGCTATTATTCCACATCGGTATGTGGATCACACGCATGCGGACGCTATTATTGCACTTACAAATACGGAGAACGCAGAAGACAAGGTTCGGGAAGTTTTCGGTGATCGAATTCTCATCGTTCCTTACCTTATGGCGGGATTCGTCCTGGCGCGGAAAGTGTATGAAATAACCAAGGACATCAATTGGGACGACTACGATGGCATGGTGCTCATGAAACACGGACTCTTCACGTTCGATGACGACGCGCGCAGTTCCTACGAAAACACCATCGACCTGGTAAGCAAAGCGGAAGCGTATCTCGAAGCTAAGAACGCCACACAACTGGCGAAGCCGAAAGGCACTCACGAACCCGATCTATTGACGCTGGCTAAGGTCCGCAAATCAGTTTCAGAAGCTCGAGGTGTTTCGGTGTTGGCCAAATGGGATTCACGCCCTTCACTGGTTGGTTACTCTGAGCTGGAGGACATTGCCGATATCGGTACCCGTGGGCCCGTTACACCGGATCATTCGATTCTCACCAAACGCATTCCCCTCATTCTCGACCGGCCCATCGAAGAAGCGATCGAGACCTTTGGGAAAAACTACCAGGCCTATTTCGACGAAAATCAGGCAAGCGGAATGACCCGTCTGGACTTGGCTCCTCGATGGATCATCTGGCCCGGGCAAGGCACCATATCTCTGGGTGCCACCTACAGTGAGGCAGGCAAAATTTCCGATATCGCGGAGCACACCGCCAAGGTTGTGCAACATAGTGAGTCTTTGGGGGGCTGGAAAGCACTCAGCCCGAAAAATGTATTCGATGTTGAATACTGGGAGTTGGAGCAGGCCAAGTTGAAGAAGAATAAAGCTACCCTCCCTCTCCAGGGCAAAGTAGCCCTGGTATCAGGTGCCGCCAGTGGAATTGGGAAAGCTTGTGCTGAGCAATTGCATGCAGCAGGGGCCGCCGTAGTCGCCACTGATTTAAATCCTGCCATCACGAATATCTTTAATTCACCGACATTAATTGGGAAAGTTTGTGATGTCACCGACAAGGTTGCCTTACAGGAATCCGTCCATACGGCCGTTTCGACCTTTGGGGGTCTCGACATCATCGTCAGCAACGCGGGCATATTTCCCCAAGGGCAATACATCGACCAGATGGATGACAAGCCTTGGGATAGCAGCCTGGCATTAAACCTCACTCAGCATAAGAACCTGCTGAGGTACGGTATCCCATTTCTGAGGCACGGAATCGATCCAACCATCATCTTTATTGGTACTAAAAATATTCCTGCGCCCGGTCCCGGTGCATCTGCTTACTCAGTGGCCAAAGCCGGACTCAACCAACTCATGCGAGTAGCCGCTCTTGAATTGGGAGCCGAAGGGATTCGCGTAAACATTGTCCACCCTGACAGCGTGTTTGATACGGCCATCTGGGCTGGAGGCGTATTGGAAGCTCGTGCGGAAAAGTACGGCCTGACCGTGGAAGAATACATGTCGCGCAACGTCATGAAAACACCGGTAGCCTCGCTGGAAGTAGCCAACATGGTCGCCTCGATGGCGGGCACCACATTTCTTAAAACCACAGGCGCTCAAATCACCGTGGATGGTGGTAATGATCGCGTAATTTAATGGACAGTTAAAATTACTTCATTGGTAATTTATTAACTAAATGTTTTCGTTGCCAGACTGCCTCAGTGGTTGTGCCCGACGCTGCTGTCGTTGCCCCCGGCCTCCTCTGAAACGCTCTGCTAATGCATCGATCTCCATTTGATCGATAACACCATCGCCATTTTCGTCCATTCTTCCAAATCGTTGCTGCATGCCTTCGGGCAATTCCTCCATCGTAATTTTGCCGTCGCCATTTTCATCAAAATTCATCAGATCCGCTAGGCTGCCTCTTTGACCTCTGCCGCCTTGTCCAGGACCACCGGGTCGTTGTCCTCCCTGACCAGCCAGTGACGCCATAAAGCCATCGATTTCTTCTTCACTGAGATAACCATCGCTATCCAAATCTATCTGGGCGAACCGGCGTTGCATTTGTTGAGGAGCTTCAGATTCGGAGATTCGACCATCTCCATCGGAATCTGATTGCATAATACGTGACTTCATCTGGCCTGAACCTTGAGGTTGACGACCGCTAGAACCTCCGCCACGACCTCCTCGGCCTCTGTTTTGTCCGCCGCTGCCGCCTCGGAAAGATCGTCCCATGGTTCCGCCACCGTCGATATCGGCAGAGAGCGCGATTTCGTACTTTTGAGTCACCGGCACACACCAGCCTTCTTCATCGCTACAAGCGAAATAATGAAATACCAGTCCTAAGATATCTCCTGGTTGGGCTCCGGATAACTCAACTACAAATTCACGTGGTGCAGCGTCTGAATCGACATCAACCTCAGGAGCCGTTGCCATCTTGGGAGTGGCGTAGACACCTTCGGGCAAGGTGATTTCGTATTTTAAGGGGGCAGCCAGATTGTTCCAATGCACGTTGTGAATGGGATCGAGATGGAAACCGAGATACATTTCACCGCGGCCTCGTTGCAGAACAGAAGGATCAACTTCGATCCTGGGCTTTACGTAAAGCGGATGCTTACCTTCCTCAGTGACCTTAAAGGTAACAGGTATCAGATTCGAATCGAAAGTTGGCCGGTTCATTGGGGCATTTCCGACGTCCTTCATAGACATGGCTGACTGCTTCTTCTGTATATTCAGATCTGCTACTCGAGTATGACTGGCTGTGTCGCCAACGTGCTCAATGAGCGCCTCCCGAAGAACCTCACCATCGCTCCAGCCCAAAGTGTGAATAATTTTCCCCTTGGGACTAAAAATTATCTGTGTGTTGGGACCCAATCCGAGGGTGTGACGGGCTGCATTATCCATACCATCGCATAGCCAATTCAGGGAAGTGTCCAAAACACGTTTGGCTTCGACTATATGAGCAAGCCGCTCTTTCAGAGTCACAGGTTGAATGTAGCCATTGTACTCGGGGTGAGCCAGAGTCTTGTAGAGGTAAAAGAACTGAACATTTTCCAGCTCTTTGTAATCTTGGTAAACGGCCTCAACACCGGGGTAAGTGCGATGAAATATGGGACAGGTCAAACAGCCCGAGACCAGAACGGTGTATTTGCCATCCAACACCTCAAGAAGTGAAATTTCATTACCAGCTTCGGTGTAAACAACCAAATCTTCCGGTATCGTTTCTCCTAGTTTAACTTTTGCCTGATCCAGAAGTGGTCCGGTCAAGGAGCGCGAAGCCGCAGATGGTTGTCCAAAACTGAAAATCGACTGCATACAAACAGCGAAAACGATAAAAAGAGACCGAAAAGAAATAAATTGTCGCATAATGTTTACTCAAATGGGTTCGCCTTCACAAACGGTGTAACTTTAAGTTGGGTTACATCCGATTTCAGATGAGGCGAATGGAAAACTCTGTTTGCCGTCAAACGACCAGAAATTGACCGAGTGATCTACTCAAAAAGTCGCTAAACACAGCCTGTAATCATTGAAGACCGAGGATGCCTTATGGTAAAAACCCATTAAAATTAATTCTTGAAAAAATTTCCTTAGAATTCTGTAACCTCAACGCTATGAATTGGTTCTTGTGTTCACGCCAGAACACTCATACACCACTCATATCCTACCAAATCATACGCTTCCCTAATATCTGCACTATGCGTAAAAGGAGTAGAAAACGGAAACTCAAAAGGCTAGATAGTAAATATAAGTCCTTAATCAATCGCACCCTGATCGCATTCTTGATTCTGGGATTCATATTATATATAGGAGGACTCTCTTTCAGCCCGATAACCAGACCCGGTTCCTTTTCATCCAACAGTCCGTTGTTAAACGTCGCTTTTATCTGGACTGGAATTGTCTGTGTATTCCTTGGAGGGAAATTCGCAGTTGGAACGCTTCGCGCACAGGCCGAAAAAAAATTGCCGTCCTTCCTCTGGCAACTGTCCTGGTTTTTGGTCTTTATGTTTTTGGGTGTCTGGGTGGTATATTTCGGGATCCAAGGGTATTTGCTCTAATAATACCCTAACGCTTCGAACGCCTTCGGTAGGACAGGCTTTATCTGGGATTTTTGAAACAATAGGGAATACTCACTCCATGATCCGCGAAGATTATCTACTGCGATTGATTCAACAGCTGGGGGAATTTTTCAGACGCACTTTAGGTAGTGTTTCAGCCAATTCTTCTGAAGAACTCGATCAGCACCTGGAGCAACTGGCCGGAGAAATCCTCGGGCTCCCATACACATTGATCATGGCACTGCCACCGGAAGAACTCATCAGTCTCTTTGAGATGTCAGACCGCATGGTAATTGAAAAGTGCTTTGTCACAGCTGAAATCCATCGCCTGAGGGCACAAGTTGAGAAGGACACGGAATTACAAAAACTATTTCGTGAACGTGCAGTCTTCTTCTTTGAAACCGTCACTCCCGATTTGCATGGAGAATTAGGTGAACAAGCCAGAGAGCACCTAAACGAGCTAGCCTCGGAATAAACAGTTTATCGATCTCTGCCCACTTCCCTCCTTAAACAGGCTGGATTTATTGTTTTAGGTTTGAGAGCAGTAAAGAATAGGGAAAAACGCAGAAAAGAAGGTTTGCCGAACCCCGAATACGACCCTTAAACTACGGGGACCGTTTTGTCGGCAACCCATTAATTGAAAGATCATGAACCAGGTTCGCTGTGCAGCAGCTTTTGTTTTCCCCATTTTCGTTTTCACGTTCAGCCTTTTTGGTCAGAACCCGGAAGACGGGCGTATCCAGTCTATGCGCTACGAAGACCCAACGGTTTTCATAACCATGCGCGGAGAGAACGGGGAAAGCGTGGCCATTGAAACAACCACGGATCTATTCGATTGGGAGTTGCTGACTGAAATAACTTTCGCAGGCACATCCTTTATATTTGAAGACACGGCTGCCCTGCCTGGAAAACGCCGGTTTTATCGGGCCTACCACCTGCCAAGCCCGATGGTAAATCCGACCGAGGCCGAGGTTCTTGCCGGAGATACCATCCTCTTTGAAATTAACGCCGATGGACAGGAGGGCACCTGGACGCTCGCAGTCGACGGCATAGAAGACGGAAATGCCATCGTCGGTTTCGTGTTCCCCCACGAATCCAATCCCAACCTCTTTTTTTATCGGGCACCCGGCCTAACAGAAAACCAGACCTTCAAGGTCACCGCCACCAATTCCAAAGACTCGTCTATTGTTCTCGAAGCAGATGTCACAGTCCTTGGAATCGGTGCCGGTGCGGAAATTGTGATAAAACCTAACACGGCCCTAGTACCCGTGGGATCCAGAATCCTGTTTCAAGCCGGACTGAATGCTGCAGAATTCATTCCATTCAAGAGAGGATTCTGGCACATCAATGGTGAGTTACACGGAAATTTTCTTCTTGGAAGCTTCGATCAGGCCGGGCTTTACATCGCTCCTCCGCGGTTGCTGGCAAATCTACCTGAAGTGATCACGATCCAATATTCCTCGGAGCCCGAAAGCCCGATACTGGCCACCGCCGATGTTACGCTGGTGGACATGGATGTACTTCCCGATATAATACAGGGTTTCAAAAACGATATCCGCACAGTACCCGTTACCGTTTTTCTTTCCTATTCAAACGGTGATGTTGAAGAAATCCCTCACAGAGATGTGGATTGGGGTACTGAAGGTGATGTCGCTTCCACACTAACCACCCGGTTTTCCGGAGACGTGAGGATCAACGATTGGGGAAAAGATGTGGTATTCGCCGAACACCTCGACTATTTTCTGACCGATACGATTCGGGTCGAATCACGTCCCTACGTCGTGGTCATACAGCCAGAGGCACAAATATTATCCGGCCATTATGTAAAATTCGTTCTCCAAAATCTGGGTAGTTCCACCGATGTACCCAAAGATCTGATACTTCCAACAAGTGATCGAATTCTCTTTGATTACAGCAACAACCACCTGTTGTCCATTGAAGTGACCAGCCCTCGCGTCTTATTTGAGTTAATTCCGCAAACGTTTATCTCAACGGCTACCAATAAGGATTCCGTCGACAAATATAAATTGAGTCGTATTAACCAGGATTTGGTCGATGGAATCAGTCCCGAGAATATCACCTTTACCGGGGACGACAATCTTATCATTAATTACAACCAATTCCTCGAGGCTCCTCCTACGACGGACATCCTGGCCAAGATTGAACACAAATCCGGACTACTGACGATCGGAGATACCCCGGGAACCGGTACGGTGACCGTCAATTTCGACAACGGCTTTGACGTCGACTCAGCCAGCATAGAAGTAACCTATTCTCGGCTACTATTGGAGGTGGATAGAGCAGGCTCGGAAACCGAGAGCCCAACAGATATATTTATAACTGAGAACATGAAGTTCGATGTTAAACTGATCAACCCCAACGGGGATGGATTTATGGGCCGCACACCCATACGAATAACCCTAAATGATATCGAAACATTTGTCGCTTCCTACCTGCCGAACGAAGATGGAACGGTCAATCTATTCGTCACCGAGGACTTTGGTCCTACCAGGGTAGAAACTCACAAATTGATTTTGCAGGCGCAGCAACGAGACTTCACCAGCGAAACTGTTCCAGGTGGTTTTGCATTTGCTCTTCATCCGCAACGGGACGGCGAACATCGGGTGAAAATTGAAGTGGCGGACGATCCGGGTGTGGAGCCGGTTGAAATCGTATTCAACGTAGTGAAGCCTCAGCTAATTTTCGAGGGCGTCCTCGAATGTTTCGTGAAAAACGGTACGGGCAAATTGCAATATGAACCCGGCCACCCGCCAGTCTCGCCCCTCGACGGCACAGGTGAAGCGTCTGAGTGGCATGTTAA